>CANRKV010000156.1 GCA_947631305.1 uncultured Jeotgalicoccus sp. | reverse complement strand
CAGCTGAACCGCTCAGTTGGAAAGTTAATCGGCTTGAGAAATTCGGTGAACGGAAATTTTGGAGTCAGCGGTAAACTGATTTTCGTAAGCGATGATTTTTATCTTCAAACCGATGACAATTCGCTATGGCCGAAAATAGTTGTGCGGATGGATTTGAAAAGATATTTGCGGAAGTTCAGCGGCGGGAAGATTGGCAATAAGTCGCAATTTATAGTGCGCCTGCTCAGTGAAAATATAGTCGAAAATCCGTATATTGATAATAATGTGGATGAAGGAAGACTGAGGAAGGGATTATATTGCGGACAGTGTGGAAGTTTTAATTTGATAAAATCCAGGTTTCACTTAGTCTGCAGTGAATGTGAAAGTAAGGAGAGTAACGAAACACATCTGCTGCGGGCGATGAGCGACTATCAATTTTTATTTTACGGGAAAGATATGACCCGGAATGCATTCTCGTATTTTATTAACGATGAAATTCACTGGAAAACCGTTTCCCGTGCACTCTTGAAACATTGCTATGTTAATAAAAATGGAGTTTCAACCACATATCAGTTTAAGTATAAAGATTTTGATGATGCACTGAGTAAAGCTGACACTCATATTAAATATAAAGATTATTTAACAAGTAAATAAGTTGTTTTTACGGAATTCAGATGATTAATTACCTTGTAAGTACACTGTTGAATCGACATTGTCTATATAGCGGTTTGTATGTACTTTGTTGAATCGACATTGTCTATACAGCGGTTTGTATGTACTCTGTTAATCTGACATTGTCTATACAGCGGTTTGTATGTACTTTGTTGAATCGACATTGTCTATACAGCGGTTTGTATGTACTTTGTTGAATCGACATTGTCTATGCAGCGCTTTGTAAGTACTCTGTTGAATCGACATTGTCTATATAGCGGTTTGTAGGTACTCTGTTGATCTGACATTGTCTATGCATCAGTTTGTAAGTACTCTGTTGAATTGACATAGTCCACAGACTCTCAAAATCCCCCCACCTCACACCAAAAAACCCATCCACGCACAGGCGGATGGGGTTTATCACATTTAAAGCAGCTTTTTCCTAGTGTTTTTGTTCATTATCCAGCGGATAAACAGTGCGACGGATATTGCGAGGCCAATGTAACCGAGTATCGGATAGACAATGTTAACGAGTTCGACGAAACCAACGTTTGAAATGATAAACGCGGCAATCAGCGAAGCGACGAGCATGATTTTGTATTTTCCTGAGTATGGTTCTGTGAAGCGGGTCAGGAATGGATACATTAATCCGACAACTGAGTTGAATATCAGCAAGATGATGATAACTGAGTAAACTGTGCCGAGCCACGGTGCCATGTTTTCTGCCATGGTCATCGCCGGCAGCGGTACTTCGTTTGCTGTCGGCATGATTGACAGTACGCCGACGTTAACAAGTATCATTAACAGCATTATTATCAATCCGCCGTAAATTGCTCCGCGTCGTGCAATGGCGTGACGTGATGCTTCAGAGCCCATTATTGATAAAAAGCTGAAACCTGTCGCAAGTGCCAAGCCGGCATAAGTAATTGCATCGAACCACCAGAATGAAGTAGGTGTACGTGAAGGATCGACGTAGTTATTTACTTCCGAATAGGGTACTTCCGGATTTAATATGTTGTAGCCGGTAATTATAATTACCGCGACAATTAACAGCGGAGTAATCCCGCCGATGATATTGACGATTTTATTAAAATCGAGCAGCAGTGTACCGAATGCGAGCAGTATCATAATCAGTACCCCAAGCTGCGGATGTATTCCAAATGACTGGTTGAATGTTGCGCCGCTGCCCGCAATCATAACGACTGCGATGCCGTATAAAAAGAATATTAATACGTAATCAATAACGAGTCCGAGTTTTGCTCCGAATAATGCCCGGAGTGGTGATTCGTGGGAATCCGCATCTAAACGGAAGCCGAGTTTTGCCGCCTGTCTGCCGACAAACATTAAAATCAGAGCAGCCAGTATTATTCCTAAAATACTGACCAGTCCGTGACTTGCGAAGAACTGAAGTACTTCCTGTCCTGTTGAAAATCCTGCGCCGACGATAATGCCGGCATACGCAAAGCCGATGCGCCATGAGGCGCGGTTTTTACCTTGTGACATAATTTCATCTCCTGTTTGTTGTTTACATAACTTATATAAACTATTAAAAAAAAGATAAACATTTAATAACAAAAAACCTGAATATTACTATGAAGTAATATCCAGGAATAAATTTTATTCTTCGTTATTATCCGAAAGTTTTTCTGCAAGTTTACGGGCTTTAAGTTTTAAGAATGCCCAGCGAAGTGTCAGCATCGCACCGATAACTAAACCGACATATCCGAATAATGGATAGACAATGTTAACAAGTTCGACGAAACCGACATAAGTACCGAAATAACCTACAACCAGTGAAGTTACCAGTAAGATTTTATATTTCTTTGATTTCGGTTTACTGAATCTTGCAAGAAACGGATATAAAAATCCAACGATTGAATTATATATTAATAATATAATAATTACCGAGTATACTGTCCCAAGCCAAGGTGCAATATTTGATGCCATTTGCATTGTAGGCAGTGCGACATCGTATGCGACCGGAAGAATTGACAGTACACCGAATGTGATCAGCAGCATAAGTACCATAATTAACAGTCCGCCGTATACTGCACCGCGTCTGACAATTGACTGGCGTGCAGATTCAGAGCCCATTATTGATAAAAAGCTGAATGCTGTTGCGAGTGTGAATCCTGAATAAGTAATTGCATCAAACCACCAGCTGCTCGTTGGTGCCCATGATACATCATTATGCTGATTGACCTCGGACAAAGGAATCATCGGATTCAATATGTTATACCCCGCAATTAAGAACATTGCGATGATTAGTACTGGTGTGATAACACCGATTATGGAAACGATTTTATCAAAGTCCATAAGTAATGTGATAAATGCAAGTATGATGAGGATGATTGCCCCAATTTGCGGATGTATACCAAAACCTTCATTGAACGTCGCGCCGCTTCCCGCAATCATAACAATCGCAAGACCGTATAAGAAGAAGGCGAGTATAATATCAACGACAAGTCCAAGCTTTTTGCCGAATAGTGTGTTCAGCGGTAATACGTGGGATTCAGCGTGTGTTGAGTATCCCAGTTTAGCTGCCTGCCGGCCGATAAACATAATAATCAATCCTGTTAAAATAACTCCTGCAATGCTGATTAACCCGTGACTCGCGAAAAATTGAAGTACTTCCTGACCTGTTGCGAAGCCGGCACCCACTACAATACCGGTGTATGCAAAGGCATATTTCCAGGAAGCACGTTTGTTACCATTTGACATAATTCCAACTCCTATTTCTGTATGTTAATGATTATACCCTCTTTTTTACCATGTTAACAAAAATTATTTATTTGTTCAGAAAACGGTGTATTCTGTTATGCAACTATATATGTATATAGTATACTCAATTACTATAGATTAGATTTGCACGACTGTTTTTAAAAAGGAGAATTTTAATGTATAAAGGCTTTAATTTTACACATGACTATAAATCGCTGCCGCGTACATTCTGGTCACCTTACGAACCGGAAGAGTCAGAGGCACCTAAGGTTGTTCTGTTTAATCATCATTTAGCGAGATTATTAAATATCGATGAAAACGAACTTGAAAATGATGCTGAATTTTTCAGCGGCAATAAGCTGCCGGATTCAGCAGAACCGATTGCCCAGGCTTACATGGGGCATCAGTTCGGCACTTTAAATATGCTTGGTGACGGACGCAATGTCCTCCTCGGTGAGCATAACACAGATGGCGAAAAGTATGATGTCGTCTTAAAAGGCTCGGGTGCGACGAAGTACTCACGCCAGGGCGACGGCCGTGCGCCGATCGACTCGATGCTGCGCGAATATATTATCAGTGAATATATGGCAAACATCGGCATCGCTACGACTCGTGCGCTGGCTGTCGTCGATACGGGAGAACAGCTGACACGTCAGACAACGACGGCGAGTGGCATCTTAACACGTATCGCGAGTTCACATATCCGCGTCGGTACTTTTGAATATGCTGCACGCCAGTCGGCCGAAGAGTTAAAAGCACTTGCGGACTTTGCGATTGAACGTCATTATCCGTATCTTGCA
>CANRKV010000155.1 GCA_947631305.1 uncultured Jeotgalicoccus sp. | reverse complement strand
GTCCATAACGACGACGCAGCGGCTTTTTTGTAAGCCTGTTTTAAGCTGCGGCCGATGCGCAGTTCATCTTTCAGACGTTCGTATAAAATAATGTTCGCATCGACTGCCATGCCGACCCCTAAAATTAAAGCGGCAATACCAGGCAGCGTCAGCATTCCGCTGATCGCATTAAAGCCGGCGATTGTGAGGAAGATATAAACAGTCAGTGTAATGACTGCAACAAGACCCGGCAGTCTGTAAAATGCGAGCATAAACAGGAATACAAGACCCACCCCGATTAAGCCTGCTGTGACTGTTTCATCAAGCGCCTGTTCACCGAACTGGGCACCGACAGATGTCGAATACACTTCATCCAGTTTTACCGGCAGTGATCCGGAATTAAGGAGTGATGAAATATTCTGCGCGCGCTCGACACCTTCCTGGCCGTCAAATCCTCCGGAAATCATAACGTCGGTAGAATTTATCGGCTGTGATACGGTCGGTGCAGAAATAAATTTCGGATTTTCCTTCTGGACTTCCTGGGCAAATGAATCTTCGCCTTCGACAAAATCCATCCAGATTACCATCAGGTTTTCACCCGGCGGGCGTTTTGAAATTTCTTCAGTAACTTCTTTGAACTTATTGCTGTCGCGAAGTTCTAAAGACACCATCGCGTTGTTCATTTCGTCGTAGCCCTGCGAGGCTCCGCCCTGGACTAAATCTTTCCCTGATAACAGCACGTTATCATCAATATCACGAATCGTCAGTTCCGCCTGCGTGCTTAGCAGCTCGCGCGCTTCCTGCTGGTCCTCAACCCCTGCGAGCTGGACCCTGATTCTGTTATTGTCCTCAATTTGAATATTTGGTTCCGATACACCAAGGACGTTTACCCGGGAATCGAGTGTCGATGCTGTACTGCGGACTGCATTATCGTCAATCGTATCCCCTTCTTCAAGCGGTTCAACCTGATAAAGCACTTCAAAACCGCCCTGGAGATCCAGTCCGAGATTCACATCGTTCAGTACATCTTTAAGCGTTAGTGCGATTGTTGTAAACAGTACGACAACAATCATCAAAGCAACAACTAATTTACTAGACTTCTTTTTCACGTGGACACCTCTAATTTTTACAATGAGTTAATTATAACGTTAAAAATTATAAAGATAAATAAAAAAAGCCGACGAATGCCGACTTGGTTTCATTGTATTTATTTTACAACTTCTTTTAATGCAACACGGTCAAATTTAAGAACCGCTGCTTCATCTGTACGTAAGTACATATGTTTTTGATCAAATGATTCTACAGTGCCGTGCATGCCGCCGATTGTAATAACGTTATCGCCTTTTTGCAGTCCAGCCTGCATTTCTTGAACCGCCTTTTGTCTCTTTTGAGCCGGGCGAATCATTAAGAAATACATAACTAAAACTAAAACGATTATCGGTGCGAAAGTTACGAGTAATTCCATTGCGCAATTTCCTCCTGCTTAGAAATTTTTCGGATTTTCTTTATTCAATCCATAAGATTCGAAAAATGCTTCTTTAAAGTCCAATAAATTATCATTTAAAATTGCAGTTCGAACATCTTCCATTAAGTTTAACAGAAAATACAAGTTATGATAAGTAGTAAGTCTTAATCCGAGAATCTCATTTGCCTTAAATAAATGTCTAAGATACGCGCGGGTATAGTTTTTACATGTATAGCAGTCACAGTTCGGATCAAGCGGTGTAAAATCGCGCTCGAATTTTTTGTTTTTTACAACAACGCGTCCCTGTGAAGTCATCGTCGTGCCGTTACGTGCAATACGAGTCGGCAGTACGCAGTCAAACATGTCGACGCCGCGGATAACCCCTTCAATTAATGCGTCCGGCGAACCGATACCCATTAAATATCTTGGCTTGTCTTCAGGTAATAAATGAACTGTTTCCTCGAGTACTTTGTACATGACCGGTTTTGGTTCACCAACGGATAAGCCGCCGATAGAATATCCCGGGAAGTCCATCGATACTAAGTCTTTTGCACTCTGTTCACGGAGATCTTTGTACTCTCCGCCCTGGACGATACCAAACAGTGCCTGGTGTTTATCGTGTCCTTTTTTAACGTGGTGGTTTAAACCACGTTCAGCCCAGCGTGTCGTACGTTCAACCGACTGCTTAACGTAATCGTGTGTCGACGGAATCGCTGCACATTCATCAAAGCTCATCATAATATCAGAACCGAGATCGTGCTGAATATCCATCGCGCCTTCAGGCCCTAAAAATAATTTAGAACCGTCCAGATGGCTGCGGAAATGCACGCCCTCTTCGGTAATTTGACGTCTGTGGCTTAAACTGAATACCTGGAAACCGCCTGAATCTGTCAGAATCGGCTTATCCCAGTTCATGAACTTGTGAAGTCCGCCGGCTTCTTTAATAATGTCATTACCCGGACGCAGCCATAAATGATACGTGTTCGATAAAATAATCTGCGAACCAATATCAGCAAGCTCTTCCGGTGACATCGACTTGACTGTTGCAAGCGTGCCGACCGGCATGAAAATCGGCGTATCAATAACACCGTGAGGTGTATGAAGTTTACCGAGACGCGCACCAGTCTGTTTACACGTTTTAATATGTTCATAGCGAATAGCCATGATGTTCACCTCTTTAGTAATTTACTGCGGCTGCGGAGTATTGGGGGGTTTGATTGGAGTTGAGGTACTTTGTGGATTTAACATGGTACATTGAAAGCTTCCGGAGTACCTTGTCAATTCAACATAGTACATCAAATGCTCCAGAAGTACTTTGTCAATTCAACATAGTACACCAAATGCTCCAGGAGTACCTTGTCAATTCAACATAGTACACCAAATGCTCTCGAAGTACTTTGTTAATTCAACATAGTACATCAAATGCTCCAGAAGTACTTTGTCAATTCAACATAGTACACCAAATGCTCTCGAAGTACCTTGTCAATTCAACATAGTACACCAAATGCTCCCGGAGTACTTTGTCAATTCAACATGGTACTTCAAACAAATACCCACCCGCAATATCCGCATCCGTGAAAATATTTAGTATAAAATCATCGCATCGCCGAACGAGAAGAATCGGTATTCCGAGTCGACTGCATGTGCGTATGCGTTTAAAATGTGTTCTCTTGAACTGAACGCGCTGACCAGCATAACGAGTGATGATTTCGGCAGGTGGAAGTTCGTAATTAATACGTCCACTGCTTTATATTCAAATCCCGGATAGATAAAAATATCCGTAAATCCGGATGCTTCTTTAAATTCACCGTGGTCATGGATAATTGTTTCAAGTGTGCGTGTACTCGTCGTACCGACGCTGATAATTTTCCCGCCGTTTGCCTTCGCATTGTTCAGTTTTTCTGCTGCACTTGATGTCATCGTGTAAAATTCGCTGTGCATTTTGTGGTCTTCGATTGTTTCTGCTGCGACCGGACGGAATGTTCCAAGTCCGACATGAAGTGTAATATAAACAATTTCGACGCCTTTATCCTGAATCTCTTTAAGCAGTTCTTCAGTAAAGTGCAGTCCTGCTGTCGGTGCTGCAGCTGATCCTGATTCACGTGCAAAGACAGTCTGATAACGGTCCTGATCTTCAAGTTTTTCTTTAATGTAAGGCGGCAGCGGCATTTCACCGAGGTCGTCCAGAACATTTTCAAGTATTCCGTCATAGATCAATTTCATATGATGAATGCCTTCTTCGAATTTAGCTGTACATTCCGCTGCAAGTTTACCTTCACCGAAAGTAATTCTCGTACCGATGCTGATTTTTTTCGATGGACGGATTAATACTTCATATCCGTCGTCAAGCGGTTTTAACAGCAGCATTTCAATTTTCGCGCCTGTTTCTTCTTTGATGCCGAACAGTCGTGCCGGCAGCACTTTCGTATCGTTTAATACAAGTACATCGCCAGCTTTAAAATAATCTGCTACATCGTAAAAGTGCTTATCAGTGAGCTCACCTGTTGTTTTATTAACAGCAAGCAGTCTTGAATTGGTGCGTTCTTTTAACGGTGTCTGGCCGATTAAATATTCGGGCAAATGAAAATCAAATTCATCCAACTTCATGTGTTTCCTCCTAAACCAGCTTAATCCATATCTATATTCTTAAAATACTCGAAGGATTTCGCTGTGGCTTTACGCCCTCTCGGTGTGCGCTCTAAAAATCCGCGCTGTATTAA
>CANRKV010000154.1 GCA_947631305.1 uncultured Jeotgalicoccus sp. | reverse complement strand
TCTGCAGCGGATGAAGTCGCATACTACCACAGCGCCGATATGGCAGAAAACAATTACTTTGATCACGACTCGCCGGATGGCCGCACGCTGAAAGACAGACTGTTAAACGGTTCGGTTGATTTCAGGCTGGCAGGAGAAAATATTGCGACGGGACACACTTCGCCGATATTTGCCCACCACAGTCTGATGAACTCGCCGTCGCATCGTGTTAATGTGCTGAATGATCAGTTTAACTATCTCGGTGTCGGCATAGAGTACAACGGTGACAACGTACCGTATTATACGGAAAACTATATACAGAAATAATGAGCATGAGCGCCCGGATTGGTGAAATCCGGGTGTTTTTTTGGTTTTCGACCGGATGAAGAGTTCACATGGGGTTGAATAGGATTTATCGACTCGATGAAGAGTCCACATACGGTTGATTACCAATTTTCGACCCAATGAGGACGTACATAGGAATGATAAACGTTTTGTGACGTCATTTCGACTGAGGAATTTGTGATGTGAAACCAGATTATGTTCTCATGTATACGCAAATCACGATTTATAGTCATGACAGCAGTTCATATATACGCATTCCATGATTCGTAGTCATGACGAAGTCTCATGCAGACGAAAGCCAAAATACATAGTCGTGACAAAGCCTCATGTATACGTAAACGACAATACATATACATGACACCTGCTCATGTATACGCACCATCCCGCCCAACACAAAAACCGCCCAGGACACAGAGCCCCGGGCGGTCATATATTATAATTTTAAATGAATTCTCTGAACAGCCCGACGACTTTACCAAGAACGATTACGTTATCGAGGTAAATAGGTTCCATCGTCGTGTTTTCCGGCTGCAGACGGTAATAGCCTTTTTCTTTATAGAAGCGTTTAACTGTCGCTTCGTCGTCTTCTGTCATTGCAACGATGATTTCACCGTTGTGTGCAATGTTCTGTTTGCGGACGATAACCCGGTCACCGTCATGTATGCCGGCGTCGATCATACTGTCACCGGAAACATTTAACAGGAAAATTTCGCTGTTATGGTTTGCCGTAAAGTGTTCGGGAAGAGGGAAGTACTCTTCGATGTTTTCAACGGCTGTAATAGGGAGGCCGGCTGTAACTTTACCAAGTACAGGGACATGAATGACCGGTGATGCGTTGTCATCTGAAGCCTGGACGATTTCAATTGCGCGGGGTTTTGTCGGGTCCCGTCTGATATATCCTTTAGTTTCAAGTTTTGCGAGATGCCCGTGCACTGTAGAACTCGACTGAAGTCCTACCGCATTACCGATCTCACGGACACTTGGCGGATAACCTTTATCATTGACGCTGCGTTTTATATATTGAAAAATATCTTTTTGTCTGTCTGTTAAATCTTTCATATTGTTACCTCCAGCCTTATATTAATTAAATTTTATCATATACCATATACACTTACAAACATTTGTTCGTATTTATGTTGACTGCGAACAGGTGTTCTGTTATATTGTTATTACAAACATTTGTTCTTAGGAGTGGATATTAATGACAATGAAAGATTTCAAAACTCTCACAGGTTTATTCGCGGTAATGCTAAGCTTCGGGCTTTTATATAGTTTTAATATGGTTGAACCGGATTATGCAGAGAACATACATTCTGATGAAAATACTGCATTTTCTGAAAATACAGCTGAAGAATCAATCGAACAAGAGGCGAACGGCACGGTGTCGGCTTCGTCAATTAATGAACCGGAAGATGATGAGGAAGAAACGAACGGAGAAGAAGGTCCTGCGAACGGTTTTATCAGCAGCGGAACGCTCACAGAACATCTTAATTATGACGTTTCCAGCAGAAATTAATTAATAAGTGTATATATTGTCTATTAAAGTGCGGGACCGTTTGGTTTCCGCACCTTTTTTATGGTAAATTATATTGGAAAGGGTGGAGCTCATGTTAGACGATCAAAAATTAAAACGTCTCAACCAGCTTGCAAAGTTAAAGCGTGAAGATAAAATATCTGCAGCGGAACTTAAAGAGCTGACTGGTTTGAGAGAACAGTATTTATCAAACTTTAGAAATTCTTTTAAAAACCAGATTGAAAACACTAAAGTGATCGATCCGGACGGTAAAGATGTTACCCCTGACAAAGTTAAGGCACTGCGCAACAAAAAATAATAATGAAGAGAATTAAAGGAGTCGAAAGTAAATGTCATTTGATAAAACTGACTTATTGGCGGTCAATACGATCCGTTCTTTAAGTATTGATGCAATTGAAAAAGCAAACTCGGGTCACCCGGGACTGCCTATGGGTGCTGCACCGATGGCGTATGTACTGTGGCAAAAACATTTAAACTTTAACCCGAAAAATGTTGACTGGTTTAACAGAGACCGTTTCGTACTGAGTGCGGGCCACGGTTCAATGTTAATTTACAGCCTGCTTCATCTTTCAGGTCTTTTGGAAATGGATGATTTAAAGGAATTCAGACAGTATGAATCCAAAACTCCGGGACACCCTGAGTTCAAACATACAGACGGCGTAGAAGTTACTACAGGACCGCTTGGACAAGGCTTTGCAATGAGCGTTGGTATGGCAATGGCTGAAACTCACCTTAATTCTGTATTTAATACAGATGAGCACGAAGTTGTTGACCATTATACTTATGTACTTGCTTCAGATGGTGACCTGATGGAAGGGATTTCGCATGAAGCGGCATCACTTGCGGGACACTTAGGCTTAGAGAAGCTGATTGTACTTTATGATTCAAATGATATTTCACTCGACGGGGACCTCGATAAGAGTTTCTCTGAAGATGTTGCGGCTCGTTTTAAAGCGTATAACTGGCACTACCTGCGCGTTGAAGACGGCAATGATTTAGATGCAATCGATAAAGCGATTGAAGAAGCTAAACAAAGCGATAAACCATCGCTGATCGAAGTGAAAACAGTTATCGGATTTGGTGCGCCGAATAAATCAGGTAAATCTGATGCACACGGTTCACCGCTTGGTGACGCAGAGCGTCAGGGTGCTTATGAAGCATACGGTTTAGACCACCTGAAAACATTCGATGTGGACGAGTCTGTCTATGCTCGTTTTGAAGAAACATTAACTGCACGCGGTGCTTCAGAAGAAGCGGCATGGAACAAAGTAATGGAATCATTTAAAGCGGCGGACGAAGCTAAATATAACGACTTCATGGCTGCGGTTAAACGTGAACTTCCTGAAGACTATGCTTCAGAACTTCCTGTTTACGAAGCAGGAACGAAAAAAGCAACACGCGGCAACTCAGGAGATATGATTCAGGAATTATCAAAAACAATTCCGACATTCTTCGGCGGTGCAGCTGACCTTGCAGGCAGTAACAAAACAAACGTTAAAGAAGCATCTGACTATGCTAAAGACAACTACGCGGGACGCAACATCTGGTTTGGCGTAAGAGAATTTGCGATGGCAGCTGCAATTAACGGTATGGCAGCACACGGCGGCGTTTATCCTTATGCAGGAACGTTCTTCGTCTTCAGTGACTATCTGAAGCCGGCAGTACGCTTAAGTGCATTAATGAAATTACCGGTAACTTACGTATTCACTCACGACTCAATTGCAGTCGGCGAAGATGGACCGACACATGAGCCGGTTGAACAGCTGGCAGGACTTCGTGCCATTCCTAATCTGAATGTTATTCGTCCGGCAGACGGCAACGAAACACGTGCTGCATGGAAAGTTGCTTTAGAATCTGCAGATACACCGACAGCTTTAGTACTGACACGTCAGGATCTAAAAGTTCTCGATATCGAAGGCGATAAAGTCGAAGAAGGCGTACGCCGCGGCGGATACCTTGCTTATGACGGCGGCAGCGATGCGATTGTTTTCGCAACAGGAAGCGAAGTATCTCTTGCGGTGGAAACAGCTCTGAAATTAGCTGAAGAGGGCGTTAATATTAAAGTTGCATCGATTCCTAACGTACAGGCATTTGTAAACCAGGATGAAGAGTATATTGAATCGGTATTAAATACGGATATTGAAAACCGTACGGCAGTGGAAATGGCTGCAAGCCTCGGCTGGCACAGATTTGTCGGCATCAAAGGCAAGCTCCTAACAATCGATACATTCGGTGCAAGTGCGCCGGGCGGGGAAGTTGTTGAGCGTTACGGCTTTACAGTTGAGAACCTGTCGAATATTATCCTGAGTAAATAAGCATTGAATTTAAATGGCCGTTAATGTAAACTAAATAGTGGTTTACACGGAAAAGAGGTGAGCATTTTGG
>CANRKV010000153.1 GCA_947631305.1 uncultured Jeotgalicoccus sp. | reverse complement strand
TCTGTCCAGATCTGCAATGATTTTCTTCCTGTCGAGCGTGCCGGCATACTCAGTTTTCCTCTTTAATTCAGGTGAAATCCAGCCGTTATTTACGAGTGCCAAATATTCTTTTGAAGTGATTCCTGCATAGCTCATAAGTAATAAATCCATATGTGCCTCCCCGTTATTCTGATACTTATATTATAAAAGATTAAGGCGTTATTTAGATTTCATTTTACCGACAAAAACTTCCATAAAAAGACAAAAAAAGACGGTAATCCATAAGGATTACCGTCTTTTCCACTCATTTGTGCGAGTTATATTACATTTATTTTACTGTTAAACATTTTTCGTAAAGACCGTCTTCTTTTTTGATGCGCTCGATAAGCGTTTCACCAATTTCAGAAGGTGTTGCAGCTGTTTCAATTCCGCATTCGTTCATGATACGGATTTTTTCGTCAGCTGTCCCTTTACCGCCTGAAATAATCGCACCGGCATGGCCCATACGTTTTCCTGGAGGTGCAGTCTGTCCGCCGATGAATCCGACAACAGGTTTCGTCATGTTATCACGAACCCACTCTGCAGCTTCTTCTTCAGCAGTACCGCCGATTTCCCCGATCATTACTACAGCGTAAGTTTCAGGATCTTCGTTGAATTCTTTAAGCACATCGATAAAGTTCGTACCGTTAACAGGGTCTCCGCCGATACCGACAGCAGATGTCTGGCCGACACCTTCCTGAGTTAACTGATGAACTGCTTCATAAGTTAATGTACCTGAACGTGATACGACACCAACGTGTCCTTTTTTGTGGATATAACCGGGCATAATACCGATTTTAGTTTCATCGGCAGTAATTACACCTGGACAGTTCGGTCCGATAAGACGCGTGTTTTTACCTTCTAAATAACGTACTACTTTAACCATGTCGAGTACCGGAATATGCTCAGTAATACAAATTACGAGGTCCAGTTCAGCATCTGCAGCTTCCATGATTGAGTCTGCAGCGAATGGTGCCGGCACGTATACTACTGATACTGTTGCGCCAGTTTCTTTTTGAGCTTCTTCCACAGTGTTGAATACAGGTACGCCTTCAACTTCCTGTCCGCCTTTACCAGGTGTCACACCAGCAACGATTTGAGTACCATACTCAAGCATCTGCTTTGTGTGGAATAGTGCTGTTGAACCGGTAATACCCTGTACAATTACTTTAGTATTCTTATCTACAAATACAGCCACAATATATTCCTCCGTTATTATTTATTTTCGTTTACAGCAGCGATGATCTTCTGAGCACCTTCGGCCATTGTGCTTGCCGGTGTGATTGCAAGACCTGAATCTGCAAGAATTTGTTTACCTTCTTTAACGTTTGTACCTTCCAAACGAACTACAAGAGGGATTTCAAGACCAACATTATTTACAGCCTCAACGACACCTTCAGCGATAACGTCACACTTCATAATGCCGCCGAAAATGTTTACAAAGATACCTTCTACAGCTTTGTCACTTAAAATAAGTTTGAATGCTTCGGTAACTTTCTCAGCAGTCGCGCCGCCCCCTACGTCAAGGAAGTTGGCAGGTCTTCCGCCGAAGTGGTTAATCGTATCCATCGTTGCCATAGCAAGTCCGGCACCGTTAACCATACAGCCGATATTACCTTCTAAAGCGATGTATGCTAAATCGTGTTTAGATGCTTCGATTTCTTTTTCATCTTCTTCATCAAAGTCGCGTAATTCAACGACATCTTTATTTCTGTATAATGCGTTCGCATCGAAGTTAACTTTCGCATCAAGCGCGATAACTTCACCGGCGCCTGTAGTTACAAGCGGGTTAATTTCCATAATTGCAGCATCTTTTTCGATAAACACATCGTATAAAGAAAGCATTAATTTAGCGGCTTTGTTTACAGACGCTGTTGGAATATTAATATTGAACGCAAGTCTTTTAGCCTGGAACGGCATAAGACCTACAGCAGGATCAATAACTTCTTTAAAAATCTTTTCAGGAGTTGCTTCTGCCACTTCTTCGATTTCTGTTCCGCCTTCTTCAGAACCCATTAATGTAACGCGGTTCGTCGCGCGGTCAATTACGAAGCCTAAGTAGTATTCGCTGTCGATATCGCAGCCTTCTTCAACGAGAAGACGTTTGATTTCAGTCCCGTCCGGACCGTTCTGATGAGTAACTAAGACTTTGCCTAATAATTCTTCAGCATATTCCTTAACCTCATCGACAGATTTTGCTATCTTAACGCCGCCTGCTTTACCACGGCCACCTGCGTGGATTTGAGCTTTGACAACGTAGACATCTGAATCAAGTGTTTTTGCAACTTCAACTGCTTCTTCTGGTGTAAGAGCAACGTCACCTTTAGGTACGTTTACACCCATTGAGCGAAAAATTTCTTTTCCTTGATACTCATGGATATTCATGATTTTCCTCCTAAGACTTTTTAATAAAGCTTACATTCCTAATTATAGGAAACACTCACCCGAATGTAAACGTGTAAGTGGTAACTAATCAAACAAATTATTGTTATTTTGAGAAAGTTTGAAAGATAAATCACAAGTTACAGAGAATATAGTTCGAAACCGCAGCATTATTGTGATTTTGAGCTTTTATCGCGTTAATTATTGTGAAATAAAACACTTAGTTATTTGAGAAACAAACTTTTTACCGGTTCAAATGTCTTTCGGTGAAGCGGAGTTGCTCCGTATTTTTCAAGTGCTTCAAGATGCGCTTTTGTGCCGTAGCCTTTATGATTTAAAAATCCGTATTCCGGATATTCTTCGTCGTATTCTTCCATCATTAAATCACGCGTCGTTTTCGCGATAATCGATGCGGCAGCAATAGAGTTCGAAACCGCATCTCCTTTAATGATAGACGTTTGCGGCACGCCGTTATCCAGCGTCATTGCATCGATCAGCAGATGTTCAGGTTTAGCCGGTAAATTATCAAGCGCACGCTGCATCGCAATTTTCGTTGCATTGTAAATGTTATGCGTGTCGATTTCTGCTGCTGACGCAATACCCACGCCGTAATCGGCATGCTCCATAATTTCTTCACGCAGTGCGAGTCTTCTTTGGAGCGGAACTTTTTTAGAATCATCGAGCCCGATTATTTTATGATCCTGCGGGAGAATAACAGCCGCTGCCACGACATCACCTGCGAGCGGCCCGCGTCCTGCTTCATCGATACCCGCAATAATAATATCCGGATGTTTGTTTTCATGCAGCATCATCGTGTCGAAATGTTCGACGAGTGCCAATTCTTTCTGAAGGACGCGCAAGCGTGATTTAAGCGCGCCCTGTACCCCTTTGCGCTCGTCTTCGTTATAGGTTGAGGCCGTTAAATCGGCAATGGTTTTTATCTTGTTAATCTCGAGTTTAATATCGCTTATCTTCATATAGTTATTCAGCATCCTCAGGCAAGTCGAATGTAAACTGACCGATTTTTGCGTCGCGTGTATCGTAAATTACTTTTTCCGTAACGCGTTCGTAGTCGATTTCATTACCGCTCATTTTAAAGCCGCGCGATTGCCCGATTGCGTCGAAAATTTCCACGATTTCACTGTTTTCATCGATATTGATATTATAAAATTTATTAATTGCAGCGAGGTGATGTTCCTGCATGAATTTGAGGGCGAATATCGCAATATCATCAAGGTTTACGACGTTATCTTTAATCGCGCCTGTCAGAGATAATTTACGTCCAATCGACTCATCTTCAAACTTCGGCCAGAGTACTCCCGGCGTGTCGAGCAGTTCCATTTTCGTTCCTGCTTTAATCCACTGCTGTGCTTTGGTTACGCCCGGCGTATTACCCGTTTTCGCAACTTTGCGTTTTGCTATATTGTTAATAATCGTCGATTTCCCGACGTTCGGAATTCCGACAATCATCGCTCTGATCGCACGCGGGTTAATGCCCTTACGCTCCATGCGTTCAAAGATTTCCTTCGTCGCTTCGACTACTGTGTTCTCAATCTTCTTCAGCACGTTCGGCTCCTTGCCGTTCAGTGCTATAGGATAAACGCCGTCAGCTTTCAGGCGCTGAATCCAGCGGTCCGTCTCCTTTTTGCTTGCCATATCTTTCTTATTCAGTACAACAACTCTCGGCTTGTCACCGATAACGTGATCCAGCATCGGATTTTTGGACGCATACGGAATCCGCGCATCCAGTATTTCGATCACCACATCCACTTTTTTCAGACTCTCTTCAATTTGGCGGCGAGCCTTCGCCATATGCCCCGGGAACCAGTTAATTGACATATTAGGTTGCCC
>CANRKV010000152.1 GCA_947631305.1 uncultured Jeotgalicoccus sp. | reverse complement strand
AAAAAATTAAGCGGTGACGCTATGGAAGTATACAGCATGCTCGCTGCTGACTTTAACATCGAATTCGATGAGTCACAGTCAATCGGTAAACGTTACCGCCGTCAGGATGAAATCGGTACACCGTACTGTATTACATTCGACTTCGATTCAACTGAAGATAAAAAAGTAACAGTAAGAGATCGTGATACGATGGAACAGACACGTATTGCAATTGACGAACTGCACAATTTCCTCTCATCAAGAATTAAGTTTTAACAATTGCGGTGCCTCAATCTATTGGGGCACCTTTATACATATATTAATTATTTTAATGGAGGATGCTTATGTTTAGAAGCACTCTGCTTATAGTCCTCGTCATGCTGCTCGCAGCATGCGGCAGCGAGGAAGTTGAGCCGATGTCTTATTACGGCAATACGCTGAATGATTTTGAAGCTGTAAATCAGCATAATGAAACATTTACAGCTGATGATATGGACGGAAAAGTCTGGCTTGCCAATCTTATTTTTACCGAGTGCGTCACGGTATGCCCGCCGATGACACAGAATATGACCGAGCTGACTCAGGCACTTGCAGAAGAAAATATTGAAGACGTCGGTATTATAAGTTTTTCTGTAGACCCGGATACAGATACACCGGAAGTGCTCAGTGAATATATGAGCTGGTATAATCCGTCGGATAATATTGAATGGCAGCTTGTTACGGGATACGAATTTGAATATCTACGCGATTATGCGCTGAATAACTTCAAATCGATAGTGAAACTGCCGCAGGACGGCTCGAATCAAGTACTGCACGGAACTGCGATTTATTTAATCGATGAAACCGGCAAGCTGATCAAAGACTATACCGGTGTTGATGCTGGTGATAATACGTTTGAAACAGAAGAAATTGTGAAAGATGTTAAAACGATGACGAGTAATTTGGATTAATAATTTATAAAGAAAACGCACTTGATTTCCTGGCTTCCAGGGGTCAAGTGCGTTTTGTTATATATACATGAGGTGTTGTCATGACTATGTAAAGGGTTATTCGTCTGCATGAGATCTTGTCATGCCTACGCAAGTTGTAATTCGTATACATGAAATCCTGTCACGACTACGCAAATGAATATGCATATACATGAGTCATTCTCATAAATATTAAAAAAGAAATACGTATACATGAGGCAATCTCATGTATACGTATTTCTATATATATCTTCACTGCGGATCGATTAATTTCTTGCTTCTGAAGTATACACCGCTGTATTCATCGTACAGTACCTCAATAAATTTAAGCAGCTGTCTGCCGATGTCTTCTGAAATTTTTATGCTGTTCACATCTTCAAGTTTTACCGCTTTTAAATACAATGCAAAATACAGTACTCTGTTGCTGACAGGTATTGCACGTTCGAGTGTTTCTTCTGTCAGACAGTCGTGACAGATGACGTTGTGGTATTTAAATGAATAGTGACTGTACTTTTTATAGTCATTTCTGCCGCACACTGCACAGCTGTCAAGATTCAGCTGACCGCCGTATTCCGGCAGCATTTTGACAAGTACGAGTGATGTTACTCCAAAGCTTTCATTGCCGTCTTCCAGCAGTTTAAATGACTTTTTCAGCAGTCTGTAAAATCCGGGTTCTGCTATGTCGTCTTCAAGTGCTCTCGTAATGACTTCCATAATATAACTTGCGTGAGTATATACATCAAAGTCGCCGTTGATGTTTTTAAACCGCTCGGTCACGTCAACATCATTGAGTGTGCCCATGCCTTTAAAACGGTTATAAGTAAACAGTGCTTCCAAATAACCCTGACGCAGCGTAATAAACTGGTTTTTCGGCTTATTAAAGCCCCGTGCCATTAATGGAACCTGTTCTCCCGTTTCTGTCAGTATAGTAATAATCCGGCTGGACTCGCTGTAGCTTGTCTGCCGGATCATTATACCAGTCTGTTGATAGATCATTATCTCACCCAGTTTTAATATTCTTCGTCTTTATACCCTAGCGATCTGATAAATGTCGGTTTATTGCGCCAGTCCTTTTGTACTTTAACCCACAGCTCAAGATATACTTTGCTGCCGAGCAGGTTTTCAATATCCATACGCGCATGACGCCCGATTTCTTTCAGCATCTTGCCGCCTTTACCGATAACCATTCCTTTTTGTGATTCCCGTTCAACGTAAATCAGAGCTTCCACTCTGACTTTTCCGCCGTCGTCGTCACCTTTCATTTTCAGCACTTCCACTCCAATCGCATGAGGCAGTTCCTGACTCAGCTGGTGCAGTGCTTTTTCACGGATCAGCTCACTCACGATAAAGTGTTCAGGGTGATCTGTAATACGGTCTTCCGGATAGTACATCGGTCCTTCCGGCAGGTGTGATTCAATCACTTTTAGCAGACGGTCAATGTTGTTGCCCTGCAGCGCTGAAATCGGCACTACATCACTGAAGTCGAGTTTATCTTTGTATACTTCAATCTGCTTAATCAATTCATCCGGATGAATTAAATCGATTTTATTTAATACTAAAATAATCGGCGTCTTCGTATTTTTCAGCATATCGATAATGAACTCATCACCGCGGCCGATTTCTTCAGCAGCGTTAATGACGAACAGAATCGCTTCTGTTTCTCGGAGCGTATTGCGCGCAACTTTCATCATATGCTCGCCGAGCTGATGTTTGGGCTTGTGTATTCCCGGTGTATCGATAAAAATCATTTGAGTATTATCTTTCGTATATACACCTTGTATTTTATTTCTTGTCGTTTGGGGCTTGTCCGACATAATCGCAACTTTCTGTCCAAGAACCTTGTTCATAAATGTAGATTTCCCTACATTCGGACGTCCGATTATACTGACGAAACCTGATTTAAATCCATCAAAATCCATTAATCCATATCCTTCCCGCTAAAACCGAGCGGCAGCAGATCGTCTACCGTCCGTTTTATTACTTCACCTGATTTACTCGTTAAGTAAACCGGCATTTCATCATGACATAATTCTTTCATTACCTGTCTGCATACACCGCATGGACTTGCAGGTCCAGGTGCATCCGTGACGATTACAATCGCTTTGAATTTTGTCTTATTATTTGAATATGCGCTCACCAATGCAGAACGTTCTGCACAAATTGATGCAGGATACGCAGCATTTTCAATGTTTGCTCCATAAATATATTCATCATCTTCTGTAACTAATAGAGCACCTACATTAAAATTTGAGTAAGGTGTATATGCCCGTGACTGTGCTTCCTGCACTTCAGTCAGCCATTCTTTTTTAAATAATCCGTCGTCCATCTGATGTCCTCCTTATATTAAAACAAATACGGCAGCAGGATAACCATACCGACGATTACAGCATATATACTCGCAAGAAGTACTGCCGCTGCTGCGATGTCTTTCGCATAACGTGCCAGTATATGGTAATCGCCGGTAATTAAATCCACCGTATATTCAATTGCACTGTTCAATGTTTCTGTAATTAACACTAAAAATACAGCAGTAATGATAAACAGCCATTCAACCGCTGTGATATTCACCGCAGCACAAATACAAATGACTGCTGCTGCAATAACGCAATGCAGTAAAAATTTCCTGTCTTTCTTAAACAGCTGCAAAAATCCCTGGAGAGGATGTTTAAACCGGTCTAAATTAATCGCGTGTCACACCGAATGCGTTTAATATTTCTTCCTGTTTGCCGTTCATTTCAGCTTCGTCATCGCTCTCCATGTGATCGTAGCCAAGCAGGTGTAAAAATCCGTGGAGGCTTAAAAACAGCAGCTCACGGCGGTAGCTGTGACCGTAATCATCAGCCTGCTCTTTCGCACGGTCTGTACTGATAACAATATCTCCCAAAGTGCGCGGGGCATCTTCGTGCATAATATTCATATCATCTTCTTCAAGCGCGAAAGAAATCACGTCTGTTATGCTGTCTTTATTACGGTAATCTCTGTTAATATTTTGAATTTCTTCGTTTGATACGAAAGATACAGATACTTCTGCATCGCCTTCTTCTTTCAGATGACCGTATGCAAACGTTAACAGCTCCGATACTTCTTTAAGCTCGGACTCATTCACAAAATTTTCATCGTTAATAAAATCTATATTAATCATAAGTTTGTATCCTTTTCATACGCAAGGATTATTTTGGAAACAAGCGGATGTCTTACGACATCTGTTTCATCCATGCGTTTAATAGCGATTCCTTTAATATTTTCAAGGCGTTTTACCGATTCAACCAGTCCGCTTTTCGTCGAACCCGGAAGGTCAATCTGGGTCTCATC
>CANRKV010000151.1 GCA_947631305.1 uncultured Jeotgalicoccus sp. | reverse complement strand
TCTTTACGGAAACCGTACAGCATCTGGAATTCAAATTTGTCTTTTGAAATATTCTGCGTTTCAATAAAACGAAGTGTTTTCTCGATGATGTGATGGTCATGTGTTGCGATAGACGTGAAGCCATTTCCTTCTACTAAATGCGTTTTAATAATTTCAAAATAAGACTGATCAATATCAGCCTTAGACTGGTATGCAAGCGTATCCGGTTCTTTGTATGCGCCTTTAACTAAGCGCGTACGTATATCCCTGTATTTTCTGACGTCTTTTTTAGCGTCATAGAAATATGCCTGAATAACAGTGCCGACATTGTCATATTCCTCGAGCAGGTTATCCAGAATAGTCAGTGACTGTTCTTTTGATAAATAGTTCTCCATATCAAGGTTTACAAACATGTTTGTTTCTTTAGCTGTATCAAGAATTTCTTTTATATTGTTATAACAGAAAGTTTCATCAATATTTAAGCCGATTTGAGAAAGTTTAACTGATGCGTGGGCATTCAGTCCTTCTTTTTGAATCTCTTTAATCATTTTAATAATATTATTCTTTTCTTTTTCAGCTTCTGAGCGGTCGGAAATAAATTCCCCGAGGTTATCGAACGTCACACTCATACCCTGATTATTTAAGTCGCGGAGACAATTGAGAGTGTCTTTCACACCTGTTCCTCCGACTACTTTCTGTGCACCAAACCTAAGCCCCACCTGCTTCGATGCATCATTTAAAATCTTGTTTTCTGATAAACCGATGAAAATATCCCTAACTACTCCCATTGCTAATCCTCCTGTAAATAAAGCGTTTTCTTTTTAAGCTTAACTCATTATATCGCCTTTTAATAAAAAAAGGGTGTAAAATAAATTATTTATTTAGTTTTTATAGTTTGGAATGTGACCAACATATGTCTCATTGATGCGCTTCATCTCTTCAAGGTCTTCTGCTGTCAGCTCTCTGACCACTTTTGCAGGGCGCCCGAATGCCAGTGTGTTCGGCGGAATAACAGTGCCTCCCGTTACTAATGAACCGGCGCCGACGAATGCATTTTCTCCAATAACTGCTTCATCCAGCACGATTGAATCCATACCTACTAACGCACCTTTTTTAACAGTACAGCTGTGCAGCGTAACTTTATGACCGATTGTGACATTGTCTTCCAGCGTCAGCGGCAGGCCTGGTGTCTGGTGCAGAACGGATAAGTCCTGAACATTAGTATTGTTGCCGATGCGTACGGGTGCAATATCTCCGCGGACGACCGAGCCGAAAAATACTGATGAGTTGTCTCCAATCTCAACATCTCCGATTATTGTTGCGTTTGGTGCGATAAAAGCAGAGTCACTAATTTTTGGTGTGTGATTTTTGTAATCTATTATCATTTTAAATTTCCTTTCCCATCTCAAATGTTATAATAAATTCATCATATCAAATTTGCATTTATTTGTAAGGAGAAAGCTTATGTGGAAGTGGGAGACAGAAAATGAACCAAAGGGTGTCGTGGTCATTGTTCATGATTTACTGGAGCACCATGAATACTATGATGAGCTGACAGTAAAGCTGCGCCGTGACGGCTATCACGTCATTATTGGTGATCTGCCGGGTCATGGTCAGACGACGCGTGTGAACAAAGGGCACATCAACAGTTTTGAACAGTACGTCGAACGTGTGGCTGAGTGGCATGAACTTGCAGGCCAATACGATTTGCCGACATTTATAATCGGGCAGGGGCTCGGCGGTTTAATCGCTCTGGAAGCGCACAGGCAAAATAGAATTCAGTCAGACGGCATCGTCGCATTAAATCCGCTCTTGTCATTTAAACAGTCATTTTTGAACCGCAAGAATACAATCTTGACGAGCGTGCGTGTAACGAGTGACGAATCAAGATTTAATCTGGGTATCAAAATGAATTACTTTACGCAGGATAAACGATTTCTTGAGCGTTATAAAGAAGATGAACTGATTGTCGACAGAGTGAGTTACCAGTGGTACAAAACAATTATCAATCAGATGAAATTAACATCGGAAAATATGGAAGATGTCAGCGGAGTGCCGATTCTTTCTGTAATGAGCAGTGAAAACCAGATTATTAATTCTTATTTATCAGCAAAATACATTAAGAGAACATTGTCGGATGATTTCCGTTTTACGATGCTGGATTCCGATGAGCACAGTGTTTTCCAAAGAGAAAACATTGAATATCCGTATTATTTAATGACACAGTTCTTTAATGCACAGCTGTTTTCAATCGGTATAGTAACGGATTAATTGAAGTAAGATATTAAATATCTTACTTCAATTTTTCTATCACGAGTAAAAATGGTGCGCTGTTTCTCTGGTTAATGTACTGATACTGCAGCACTTGTGCTTTGTCCTGCGACCAGGCTGACAATGTTTCCAAAAGCGCATCACGCTCAACTTTACCGCTGTCATGTCCATGGTAAACGACAATTACAATTCTGCCGCCGGGTGTTAGTAAATTAAACAATTCACTAATCGCGGTAATAGTAGTGTCGTAGGCTGTTGTAATTGATTTGTCGCCGCCGGGAAGATAGCCAAGATTAAAAATGCCTGCTTTAACAGGCGATGAAATGTACCCGGCTATGTTTTCATGGCCGTCATGTATAAATGAAATATTAGGCTCATTATATTTTTCTTTCGCACTTTGAATTGCGTCGGCCTGCACGTCGAAACTGTAGACATGACCGTCCGGTACAAGCTGAGCAAGAAATGAAGAGTCGTGGCCGTTGCCGCAAGTGGCATCGACTAATATATCTTCCGCGTTAACAACTTCTTTAATGAAGGTTTTTGCGGTTGGCAGAATTCTTTCAAGCATATTATCAATCCTTTCAATTACTATTAATTTTACCATAAGAAGGTTGGGACACTAATGATTACTGCCAGTAATTTAACTAAAAATTTCGGTGAAAAAACCGCCGTTAAAAATATAAATATTACGGTAAAAAAAGGTGAACTGTTTGCCTATCTCGGACCGAACGGTTCGGGTAAATCAACGACGATTAAAATGCTGATGGGACTCCTTGAACCGACAGAAGGCACAGTTGAAATACTGGGTGAACCGATGCATTTGAATAATACGGAACTGAAAAGAAAAATCAGTTTTGTACCGGATACACCGGATATTATCGGCAAGCTTACAGGCAACGAATATTTAAATTTTGTAGCAAGTATTTATAAGATGAATAAAAAAACATATACAGAGAAGCGCAATGAACTGGTGAATATGTTCGAGCTGCAGGATGATCTCGGAACTTTAGTTGAGGAATACTCACACGGCATGCGCCAGAAACTTGTCGTTATCGGTGCGCTGATGCATTCGCCTGAAGTTATCTTTTTAGATGAACCGAACGTTGGACTGGATCCGAAAAGTAACCGCGAACTTAAAAACTATTTAACGGAGTACGTGAAACAGGGGAACACGGTATTCCTGACAACTCACACGCTGAGTCTCGCAGAAGAAATCGCCGACAGAATCTGTATTATTTATAAAGGTGAAATTAAGGCGCTCGGCACGCTTGAAGAACTGAGTGAACAGGCGGGAAGCGGTGAGAAGCGACTTGAAGATATATTCTTAGCACTCACCGGCGAGGAGGAAGTGCATGTTCAAGAGCATACTGAAAGTTGAAGCTCAGTCCAGACTGAATTATTTTAAAGCACTCAGCACCGGGAAAATAATATTATATTTATTTTTGGCGCTATTTATACTTGCTCTGATAGTTCCGGCGGTATGGATGGTTTTAAATATATTTTTAATGAGCTCTGAAGAGGTGCTTATCGGTAAAGCGGCAATGCTGCTGTCATTATTCATCATTCCTGTGTTATCACTGTTTTTAGTCAACGGTATTATTAAAGAAATGTTTATGGATAAAAATATCGATTCATATTTAGTGCTGCCGGTGACGCCGAAAGCTGTATTTTCGGTAAAATTATTTTATCAGTTTACGTTAAAAGTTCTGCCGATTGTCCTATTTTTAGCCGGAGCAGTGGGACTGACACTTGCAGACAGGTATGAATCGCCCTTACTGCTCTTAAGCAATATAGTGTATTTCATTTTTATTGGGGCAGTAAGTACGGCGTTTGCATATATTATCGTTTTTATAGTCACAAAAATTTCGTCGGCAAAACGCGTCGGTGAAGTATTAACTTTAGCAGGCGGATTTGCGAGTGTGCTGCCGTACTTTATTATTATGGCAGGCAGTCAGTATTTAATGGATATCATTGAAATGATGCCGGACGTCAGCTTTCTATTCTCAGGATTTTTATATAATCCGGAA
>CANRKV010000150.1 GCA_947631305.1 uncultured Jeotgalicoccus sp. | reverse complement strand
CTCGATGTGCAGAATGCATTTTTATCTGAATATAATGCTGACGGTGTGACAGATTTTAAATCTCTTGAACCTGTCTCGGAACAGCTATACATATGGCAGGGAGACATTACGACATTGAAAATTGATGCAATTGTCAATGCAGCAAATGCTGAAATGCTTGGCTGTCTTATTCCGAATCATAACTGCATCGATAATATTATCCATACGAAAGCGGGCGCAGAGCTGCGTCTGGAATGTGCAGAAATAATGAAGCAGCAGGGCAAAAAAGAAGCGGTCGGGAGAGCTAAAATTACTTCTGCCTACAATCTTCCTGCTGATTACGTAATTCATACCGTCGGACCTGTTATACAGAATGGTAAAGTATCACCGATGAAACAGGATCTCTTAGCCAAATGCTACAGAAGCTGTCTTGAACTTGCCGATAAAAATAATATCGGAGCGCTTGCATTCTGCAGTATTTCAACAGGTGTATTCGGCTATCCGAAAGAAGCGGCTGCAGCAACTGCAGTGACTGCTGTAAAACAGTATTTAGAAGACACCGGGTCATCAATCAGTGTTGTATTTAATGTTTTTGACACGGATGATTTAAAAATCTATAAGAATCTTTTGACTTAAGAGAGGTTGTATATGCATGAAAGCTTGGAAGACGTTAGAACAAAATACTTCAGAGAGTGAACTGCTTGCTGGGCTGATCGATGAAGCAGATGCAGTTGTCGTCGGCATTGGTGCCGGAATGTCTGCAGCTGACGGCTTCACTTATATCGGAGAGCGCTTTAAAAGCAATTTTCCGGATTTTATCGAAAAATATAACTGGTTTGATATGCTTCAGGCAAGTTTGTTTAAATTCCCGACATTGGAAGAGTACTGGGCATTTCAAAGCCGTTTTATAGTATTGAACTATTTAGATCAGCCTGCAGGGAAAGCATACATTGCACTGAAGGAAATGATTGAGAAAAAACCGTATCACGTCATTACGACGAATGCCGATAACGCATTTTATGCGGCTGCCTATAACATGGATAAAGTGCTGTATTACCAGGGTGAGTATATACGCATGCAGTGTTCAGACTTCTGTCATGATGAAACGTACCGGGATGATGAACTGATGCGTAAAATGGCTGAACAGCAGCAAAATATGAAAATACCAGCTGAACTTATTCCGTATTGTCCGAAGTGCAGTGCACCGATGGAGAAGAATAAGCGTACTGCAGAAAAAGGTATGGTGGAAGACGCAAAATTTAACGCTCAAAGAGACGACTATAATGCATTTTTAAAAGAGCATAAAGAAGGTAAAGTGATTTATCTTGAAATCGGTGTCGGACATACAACGCCGCAATTTATAAAACATCCATTCTGGCGCGAAACACGGCAGAACGAAGATGCACTGTTCGTGACGATGAACCAAAAGTCCTACAGAATTCCTGAAGCAATTAAATCTCGTACGGTATTCTTAACGGATGATATCGGACAGACTATTTTAAACGCACATAAAATTTAACAGATAAAGGGTGACTGAAATGTATTTAATCGAACCATTCCGTAATGGAGAATATATTACAGACGGTGCATATGCGCTTGCAATGCAGGTCTATGTTCAGGACAATATCTTTTTGGATGAAGGAATTATCTTCCCGTACCACTGCAAGCCGAAAGTAGAAATTGGACGATTCCAGAATGCTGTATCAGAAGTGAATCAGGATTACCTTGAAGAAAATGATATCCTGCTCGTAAGACGAGATACTGGAGGCGGCGCAATTTTAGTAGATGACGGTGCTGTAAACGTATGTTTCCTGGTGCCTGAAGATACAGGGGTGTACGGAGATTATAAAAAAATGTATGCACCGGTTATTAAAGCGCTGAACAATCTTGGGATTGAAAACGTTGAACAGAGCGGCAGAAATGATTTGATTATCGACGGTAAGAAAGTATCCGGCGGGGCGATGACAATGTCAAACGGCCGTGTATACGGCGGTTTTTCACTGCTTTTAGATATTAATGTCGAAGCAATGGTGGCTGTACTAAATCCAAATCGTAAAAAGATTGAATCAAAAGGTATCAAATCAGTTCAGAGCAGAGTGACAACATTGCGTGAACATCTCGCACCGGAATACAAAGGTGTGACGACGGATGAATTTAAAGATTTAATTATTAAAGAATTCCTGTCAATTGACGATGTAAATGATGCAAAACGTTACGAACTTACTGATAAAGACTGGGCAGAAATCGATAAACTTGTTGAAGAGAAATATAAAAACTGGGATTGGAACTACGGTAAGGCACCGCGTTATTCTTATAACAGAGACGGGCGTTTATCAGCAGGAACAGTAGATATTTCCCTCGATATTGAAGCTGGCAGAATTGATCACTGTTCGATTTTTGGAGACTTTTTCGGACAGGGTGATATTAAAGATGTCGAAGAGGCGCTTAAAGGCACGAGAGTAGTCAGAGAAGACTTAAATGAAAAGCTGAACTCACTTGATTTAAACCACTATTTCGGTAAATTGGAAGCTTCGGAACTGACGGATTTAATTTTAAGTTAAATTAAGAATAAATTATGTTGTTTTAGGGTATCTTCATTTATGAGGATACTCTTTTCAATATAAATTATGGTAAACTGATAGAAATGCAGTATGTGTGACAGGAGGGTGTTTAGTGCAGCAGTTATATGCCAAAGTTATCGACGAGGAACAACATCAGGGTGTAACGATTATAGATAGTAATAATAACGTTGTCGGGGATGTTTTTGCTACGACGATATCAGGCTGTGATGAGAAGAATACTTATGGTTTTCAGCACGCTAATGGTACTGAAATTTTGCTCGGTCTTCAAAGAAGAAGATTTAAAGATTTAAACGTGGCAAAATATACAGTTGAACATATGGGTAAACGTTTTACCTTTAAAGAACGCAAGCTTCATAATTTTATGAACTTCAGGGCGGACGGCATTGTACGAGAGACACCTTATATTTTTAAAGATGACAAAGAGGTCACTTTAACGATGCACCGTGAAGATAGTTTAATCGGCTCGATGAACGATCATAAAATATTTGTGGACGATATTTCGGATATTGAAGCGGGACTTCTAATACTGATGTATTTTATGTTTAAGTTATATAAACGGGAAGACTATCATATTGCCCGGATCCTGCACCGTAACTGGCAGTGAATGAGTATAAATTTTGTATAAAATTTTTAAATATTGTAAAATTAAATATAATGATTTAGTTGAGGAGGCAGTATATGTTAAGAATATTTTGTGTGGCGATTCCAGTTCTGGTTTTACTGCTGCCTCTATTTATGGATGCATCTGTCGTCTGGATTTTAAATATACTTCTGACGTCGCTCGGCACGGTTTTCGGATATATTAACTACAAATACAGAAAAGACAAACTGTGGCTCGGCGTATTAATTGTAAACGGGATTTTATTCTTGTATTACATCTATGCAATGATTAATTTCTTCGTATAAAAAAGACTTTCCCTTCGAGGAAAGTCTTTTTTTAATTTTGCGGTTCAATATAGCTGTAGTCATCGAAATCAAGTTCAGTAGGCAGATTATTTAAAAGACGCGCTACTTCCTGTCCGACGAATGGACTCGCTGTCAGTCCTGTTGAGCCCATGCCGTTAACTACGAAAGTATTGTCATCCACATAACCGATAAACGGCAGAAAATCACGTGTGTACGGTTTTAATCCGACTCCCATTTCAGTAATCTCCACGTCTTCAGGTTTAAAATATTTATACAGTTCATCCCGTAAATAATTATAGCTTTCCGCGGTTGGTGCAGTATCGAATGAATCCGTATCGATATGAGTCGTGCCGATAACGTACTCGTCGTTCTCCAGATGAACGATATAAGTCGGGCCGAGGGCCATTACGACAGGGGACTGCAGTTCCTCCTGATTCAATAATTTAAAATGCATAATTTCTGCACGCTGATGGGCAATTTCCGGTTTGTATTTCTGTTCAGTGCCCCATGCACCGGTCGTGTAGATTTTAAGCGTATCATCATTGCCGCCGTCATAAGATTTATTTTTCCATATTCCGCCGTGCTTGATAAAAGCCTCTTTTAACGCTGCAAGCAGTTTGCGTCCTCTGACCTGACCGCCACCTTCAACTATCAATGCAGGGTAGTCAGTTGTGAGTGACGGATGCAGAGCGGATAGTTCATCTTCAGTCAGCTGCCTGACTTTACCGACATCCGGATTATCTATCGCTTTATCGCTGATACGTTTCGTTGCCTTGTCAAAAATGTTTTCTTTGAACAGACAGATGGCACCGCTGTTTTTATATCC
>CANRKV010000149.1 GCA_947631305.1 uncultured Jeotgalicoccus sp. | reverse complement strand
TTGGATGCTTTTACTAAAATGCAGCTGCAGGATTTACTGTTAAATATATGGAGAGAATATAAAACGACGATTGTTTTAGTGACACATGATGTAGAAGAAGCGACGTATCTGTGCGATAAAATTGTCATTTTAAAAGACCAGCCGGGTACGGTCGGACACGAAGTAATTATTAACGAACCGCGTCCGAGAGACAGAGGCAGTGCAGAACTCGCCGCATATAAAACAGAGGTTTTAAGCAACTTGGATTTAACGAGGGCTTGACGGACAGTGATATAAAATATCTGAACAAAGGAGCTTTTAATATGACATCAAATAAAGAGAGAGCTATTGAGCCGGTGCCGGGGACGTACAATCTTGCGGATTACAATGAGGTGCGTAAAAATTTTACATGGGATGATGCAGATTTAAACGGTAAACTGAATATTGCCTATGAAACGATAGACAGACATGTCGATGACGGTTTCGGCAGTAAAACAGCACTTCATTATGTGAATGGTGACGAGAGAGTCAGCTATACGTTCAAAGAAGTGAAGGAGAAGACGGATCATTACGCACGCATATTAAAAGAACATGGTGTAAAAAAAAGTGACAGAGTATTTGTATTTCTGCCGAAAACTCCCGAGTGCTACATCGCTATACTTGCAGTCATAAAAATCGGTGCAATCGCCGGGCCTTTGTTTGAAGCATTTATGGAAGACGCTGTTCGTGACAGAATAAATGATTGTGAAGGGACACTGCTTATTACCGATAAGGAAATGGTGAAGCGGGTACCGAGAGAGGATATACCTTCATTAGAAACAATTCTCTACGCTGAAGATATTGAAGCGGAACCATTCTTAGACAACGGAGAAGAATATGTGGAATGGGTGGATAAAGAAGACGGCATGCTCATTCATTACACGAGCGGTTCAACCGGCAAACCTAAAGGCGTGCTGCACGCGCATAAAGTACTGCCGCACCAGTATCAGTCGGGTAAATGGGTGCTGGATATTAAAGATGATGATATTTACTGGTGCACATCACATCCCGGCTGGGTGACCGGCAGTGTCTACGGTTTATTTGCACCGTGGCTGAACCGGGCGACGCTCGTCATACAGGGCGGCCGTTTTAAAGCAGAAGAATGGTATAAGCTCATTGCGGAATTAAAAGTGACAATCTGGTACAGTGCACCGACAGCATTCAGAATGCTGCTGTCGCAGGGAGATATTTTAAAAGATTATGATTTATCTTCATTGAGACACATATTGAGTGTCGGCGAGCCGCTTAATCCGGAAGTAATTTACTGGGCATGGGAAGAGCTCGGTGTCAGAATCCATGATACGTGGTGGATGACGGAAACCGGTGCTCATCTAGTCGTCAACTTGCCGGGTGAGAAAATTAAACCGGGTTCGATGGGCAGACCGTTCCCTGGAATTGAAATTGGGATTTTAGATGAAGCAGGCAATGTTGTACCACATGGTACAACCGGTCAACTTGCTGTAAAAACACCATGGCCTGGAATGATGAAAGATATTTGGGGCAACAAAGAAAAATTCAACTCCTACTTTAAATATGAAGGCTGGTACATTTCAGGAGACCTCGCATATCAGGATGAAGAAGAATATGTTTTCTTCCAAAGCCGTGATGATGACATGATTAATTCCGCCGGAGAGAGAATCGGGCCTTTTGAAGTTGAGAGTAAATTAATTGAACATGAAGCGATTCAGGAAGCGGGTGTTATCGGCAAGCCGGATAAAGTCCGCGGGGAAATTGTTAAGGCGTTTATCGTGCTTAGAACCGGTTTTACAGAATCACCGAAGCTGCTTGAGGAAATTCGTGTGTTTGTCAGAAATAATCTCGCTGCACATGTGGCGCCGAGAGAAATTGAAGTCATGCAGGAGCTGCCGAAAACGACAATCAGCGGAAAAATATTAAGAAGAGAATTGAAACAGCTGGAAATAGAAAAGGCGGAAATATTAAATACAATATAGGAAGAGAAAAGTCTGTTTGCGGGGTAAGTACTCTGTATAACAGGCTTTTTGTATGAATAAATGATGTATTTGCCACTATTTATTCATACACAAAGTATTTTTATAATTAATTAGTAATTTTGACAACTTTGTGAATGCGTATTAAACTCGGTATAAGCACGATTATATATTTTAATCACAGTAAAGAGGGGGATGGCTTTCATGGTTAAAGATGGATCAGGCAATAACAGCAAAGATGAAAAAGTTTTTTCGCGTCGTGATTTCCTTAAAACGACAGGTGTTGCGGCCGGAGGTATTGCCGGCGGTGCGCTGCTTGGCGGTTTAACGGGATTCCAGTTTGGTTCCGATCAGCAGTCTGAGACAGCTGAAACTGATACAGGCGGAGAAACTGCAGGCGGCGAAGGCGGTGCGGAAGCTCCGGAGGTTGCGGCACGTACGTTCTTCAGCAGACAGGAAGATTTCGCAGCACTCGCAGCAGCGACGGAAAGAATTTATCCGGAAGATGATAACGGACCGGGGGCGATTGAACTCGGTGTACCGTATTTTATCGATAAACAGCTGTACGGTACCTGGGGCACGAATGGAACGGATTACCGCATGGGACCTTTCCAGCCGATGGCTTCAGATACACACGGCCGTCAGGAGAAATTAAACCGTGGTGAAATGTTCATCTTGGGCATTAGACGTTTACGCGAGTATGCGGTTGAGGAACATGACGAAGAGTTTGTGAAACTGGAGCCGGATGTCCAGGACGAAGTATTAAAAGCATTCGAATCCGGAGACGTTGACGTTCCCGGCATGCGTGCAGAATCATTCTTTTCACTGCTCAGAAATACGACAATCGAAGGTGTCTATGCTGATCCGGTTTATGGCGGCAACAAGAACATGGATGGCTGGAAGATGATTCAGTACCCGGGACCGCGCATGGGCTGGATGGATCAGATTACTTCCGAAGAATTCGTTGAGATGGAACCAGAAAGTCTGAGAGCATATCAAGGAGGCGGAATTTAATGGCTGAAGTACTCGAGAAAGTTGATGCTGTTGTTGTCGGTATGGGCTGGGCTGGCGGTATTGTCAGTGCAGAACTTGCCAAAGCAGGTAAAAACGTTGTAGGTCTTGAAAAAGGCGGTCATGCGACGAGAAGTGATTATATCGGAGTAAAAGATGAACTCCGTTTTGATAACCGCTACCACATTATGCAGAGCTTAAAAGGTGACACTGTAACGTCGAGAAACGAAATTGAAGATACAGCACTGCCGGTCAGAACGATGGCGGATAACCAGATGGGGACAGATCTTGGCGGTGCGAGTGTGCACTGGGCAGGGGCGTCTTACAGATACTGGCCGTATGAATTTGAAATCCGCAGCCAGACGATTGAGAAATACGGGGAAGATAAGATTCCGGATGATATGAGCCTTCAGGACTGGGGGATTACATATGAGGAACTGGAGCCTTATTATGAGAAATGGGAAGATACAGCCGGTATTTCAGGAGAGCAGGATCCGCTTGCACCTGAGCGTAACAAACCATGGCCGAACCCGCCGTTAGATGAAACACCATCATTAAAAATGTTTAAAGACGCAGCGACGAACTTAGGATTGAACCCATTCCAGATTGCAGCAGGTAATATGTCGCAGAACTACGAAAACCCTGATGGGGAAAAACTGAACGCATGTATGTACTGCTCATTCTGTACGAGAGCAGGGTGTGACTTTGATGCGAAATCAGATCCGCTTGCAACAGTAATTCCGACAGCAATGAGGCACGATAACTTCGAACTCCGTACACGTGCAAACGTACGCCGCGTCCTTTACGATGATGACAGCAATGAAGCAACAGGTGTAATGTACGTTGATGAAACGACAGGTGAAGAATTCGAGCAGCCTGCAGACGCGGTTGTACTTGCAGCATTTGCATTTACTAATAACAGACTGTTAATGCTGTCTGATATCGGAGAACAGTACGACCCGGAAACGAGAGAAGGACTGATCGGACGTAACTTTAACGGTCAGTACAACTCGGCATTCCACGGTGTCAGAGGATTCTTTGAGAATGAGAAATTCAATCTGTACATGGGAGCAGGTGCACTTGGTGCGGCTGTTAACGATTATGCTGCAGATAACTTTGACCATACAGATTTAGACTTTATCGGCGGCGGTGCGATTGAGCTGAGACAGTACGGTTTCGGAGCGATCTCGAGCAGCAGTAACTATACGAGAGAAGTCTCAAACTGGGGTGCGGACTATAAAGCTGAATCGCTGAAATACGCTTACAGCGCACTCCGCATCTGGTATTCAAGCATTGCGATGTCGTACTGGCATAACTATGTGGATCTGGATCCGACGTA
>CANRKV010000148.1 GCA_947631305.1 uncultured Jeotgalicoccus sp. | reverse complement strand
TATGCAGGATTGAATCTACCGAGAAATGCAGCGGCAATTATTCTCGTTGAAGTAGACGGTGACCCTGAAGTACTTCCAAAAGAATTGGCTGTTATTAAAGAAGCATTAGAAGAAATTGGTGTGACAAATATTCAGGTGGCAGAGAACAAAGAGCAAGAACAAAAGCTGTGGCAGGTACGTAAGCTGGTTTCTCCTGCGATTGTAACCAGCGGATATACTAAAATTTCCGAAGATGCAACGGTGCCGTTAAGCAAGATACCGGATATGTTTAAGAAAATTGATGAGATAAAGAATAAATATAATCTTAATATTGTTGTGTTCGGCCATGCAGGAGATGGTAATTTACATCCTACAATAAACACGAATATGAGAGATATAGAAGAGGTTAAGAATGTTGAGTTTGCAGTTGAAGAAATATTCAACTACGCAATCGAACTTGGAGGTACACTGTCAGGCGAGCATGGTATCGGGACGATGAAAAAAGCGTTTATGATAAACGAAGTCGGCGAAGATGGTCTTGCATTTCAAAAGGCAATTAAGCAAGCCCTGGATCCCAAAAACATATTAAATCCAGGCAAAATATTTCCTGAAGAAGGAGAAAAAAGGTTAGTGTTGCGAAATGACTAATGCATTATTGAATAAACTGGATATTGAAGCCACATATGACTGTGTACAATGCGGCTACTGTCTGCCGGTCTGTCCGACATATATAGCATTTAAAAAAGAGAAACATTCACCGAGAGGCAGAATTAATCTTGTTCAAATGGCAGCAAAAGGCAAAATAACCATTGAAGATATGCAGGAAGGAATAGACTTATGTTTAGGCTGCAGAGCCTGTGAAACGGTCTGTCCGACAAATGTCAGATATGGAGACATACTGATGTCTGCTGTGGAAGTTTTAAAAGAGCATAAAGACATGGGTGTCATTGAAAAGGTCAATCGTACTGCGGCTTTCAAATTCGCTCTGAAAAATAAAAGTGTCCTCCGAATTATGAATAAAGGACTCTACGCGTATCAAGTGTCGGGAATGCAGAAAGTTGTTAAGAATTACAACCTCCTTAAACCCATCAAGAAATTTAACCAGATGAATAAAGCGATGCCGGATGTAATCTTGAGTAAAAGAATTACACGGAATATTAATCCGTTCAGACGCAATGATTTATCAATTGGCTTTTTCCAGGGATGTATAATGGACTCATTTTTTGCGAACATTAATGAGCTTGCTATAAAAATCATGAAGAAGCATTATGTACAGGTAACGAACATACCGAAGCAGACATGCTGCGGTGCGCTTCAGCATCATGCAGGTGAGAAGCCGCAAACAGTAGAATTGGCGATGCAGAATATTAAAGCATACGAGCAGTATGATTTTGACTATATCGTAAATACTATTGGCGGCTGCGGTGCGACGTTAAAAGAATACGATAAATTATTTGAGCCTGGAACTGACTGGCATAAACGAGCTGTTGATTTTACTAATAAAGTCAGAGACATTTCTCAGATAATGTCATTAATCGATCTGGATTTGGTGAATGAGATAGATAAGAATGCAGTTTATCAGCCATCATGTCACTTGGAAAATGTGCAGAAAGTATTCAATGATCCGTTAAAATTGATTAATAGAATTCCTAAGTTAAATTATATAGAGATGCCGGAAAAATCTTTATGCTGCGGATCTGCAGGAATATATAATATTCTGCACTTCGATGAATCAATGCAAATTTTAGACATGAAGATGAATAATGTAAAATCGTCAGAACCAAATTTAATTATTACTTCCAACCCGGGTTGTCATATTCAGATGCAGCTGGGTGTCGAACGTGAAGGTTTAAGTAATAAAATAGCAGTGAAACATATTGTCGAAGTCATTGCAGAAGCATGCGGGGTGGAATAAGTGAAAGCAGATATTTTAATTGTAGGTGCAGGGATAATCGGTTTGAGCACGGCATATCAATTGTCTGAAATAAATCCTTCTAAAAAAATTGTTGTGCTGGATAAAGAATCGAGAGCGGCCGAACACCAGACAGGTCATAACAGCGGGGTAATACACTCAGGTATTTATTACCGCCCGGGTTCTTACAAAGCAGAATTCGCAAAAAATGGTTCGGCATCAATGATAGAGTTTTGCAAAGACCATAACATTGAATATGACCAATGCGGAAAATTAATCGTCGCAACTGAGGAAGAAGAACTGGAACGTATGCGTAATTTATATGAGCGGGGGCTGGAGAACAAACTGGACGTGACACTGCTGGACGGAGAAGCCGTACGTAAAATTGAACCGTACGTTAATACTGTCGGCGGGATTCATGTGAAGAATACAGGAATTGTTAACTTCCGTGAAGTAACTGAAAAGTTTGGAGAACTGTTTATTAAAAATGGTGGGGAGATTCATTACAATAATAAAGTTGAAAAAGTAAATAATACTGCGGATATTATTGAAGTGACTACGAACAACATTGTTTATGAAGCAGACTATCTGGTTAACTGCGCAGGTTTATATAGTGATAAGCTAGCCAAAATGAGTGGAATTGATACAGACGTTAAAATTATTCCTTTTCGCGGAGAATACTTTAAGCTTAATGATGATGTAGAGAAATACGTTAAAACATTAATATATCCGGTACCTAATCCCGAACTGCCTTTCCTTGGTGTTCATTTTACAAACATGATTGGCGGCGGAGTAGATGTAGGGCCGAATGCTGTTCTCGGATTTAAAAAAGAAGCTTATAAGAAAATTGGATTTGATAAATCAGAAACGCTGGAGATATTAACATTCCCAGGACTTTATCGAATGGGATTAAAAAATGTTAAAGAAGCAATAGGGGAATACTACAGATCATTTAATAAAAAAGCGTTTGTTAAAGCAGCCCAAAAATTAATACCGCTTATAAAAGCAAATGACATAACACCGATGGAAGCAGGAGTCAGAGCCCAGGCGATGAAACCTGATGGAACGCTATTGGATGATTTTCACTTTGAAGAAAATGACCGCAGTATTCATGTGTTGAATGCACCATCGCCTGCGGCAACATGTTCAATCGAAATTGGCAGAGAAATTGCTCAGCGCTTTAACTCTAAATTCAGTTAAAAAGAGCGTATGAGATCTGAATTTATGTTAGGATTTCATGCGTTATTATTTAGAAAATGCAATGAGTGCCACCGAGAACTGACGGTGACGCGCAATGTATGATTCCGTGCCACCGAGAACTGACGGTGACGCGCAATGTATGATTCTGTGCCACCGTGACCGTCAGCTAATTTAAAATGACATCAAAAAAGGTTCACCGGAATTTTCGGTGAACCTTTTTATATTAAACTCGTTCTTTCACAAATGATTCCAGTCTGTTCATGCCTTCTTCAAGCGTTTCAATCGTGCTCGCAAAAGAAATTCGGATATGACCTTTGCCGTGTACGGAAAATGATGATCCCGGGACGACTGCCATATGTTTTTCATTCAGTAATGCTGTTGCGAAGTCCCAGTCGTCCATTCCTGTATAGGTGATGTTCGGGAATATGTAAAATGCACCACCTGGTTTTTCGACTGTACAACCCATTTTAATGAGACGGTCGTAAACGTAGTCCCGGCGTTTTAAGTATGCTTCGTTCATCACTTTAGGGAAGTCTTTGGCGTTCGTTAATGCTTCCAGTGCCGCGTATTGGCTTGGCACTGCTGCACAGATTGAGTTATTCAAATGCACTTTTAATATTTCATCGCTTAAGTGTCTCGGTGATAATGTATAGCCGACTCTCCAGCCTGTCATCGAGTGTGATTTCGATACGCCGTGAATCAGTATTGTTTTATCGCGTATATTTTCCATGCTGCCAAATGAAATGTGTTTATTTTCATAAACATTTTCGCTGTATATTTCATCGCTGATAAGGAATAAATCCTTGTTGCTGATGTAATTCGCAATATCGTTCACATCTGTTTCTGATAAAGATGCACCCGTCGGGTTCGATGGGTAGTTTAAAAGCACAGCTTTAGTGCTATTAGTAACTAGAGCATCTAGTTTCTCAATATTTGGAATAAATTCTGTGTCGCTGACATCAAGATATTTAACGACACCGCCGTTCAGCTTGATCAGCGATTCGTATGCAGGATATGCAGGTGCTGTAATAATGACTTCGTCGCCTTCGGTTAAGATTGTGCGGAGGACGGAATCCAGCGCCTCACTTGCACCGTTCGTAATCACCACTTCGTCAGCAGTGTAGTGAGCATTATACTTATCTGCAAAAAAGTCTGCAGCGGCCTGGCGCAGTTCGACGATACCTGCGTTTAATGAATAGCCGGTTTTATTATTATTGATTGCTGTAATCGCTGC
>CANRKV010000147.1 GCA_947631305.1 uncultured Jeotgalicoccus sp. | reverse complement strand
TCACATAACTCCGTAACCCTGAGTTGATAGCAGACTGCATCGACATTCCCGTTCCAATTGCAGCACCCAGTAATGCAGTAAACATCGTGCTCACTTCCTCTGTATATTTGAATATTATCGTATCACTTATTAAAGCAAAAAGCCCTTTTGATATTTTATCAAAAGAGCTTAAGATTATTCTGCCGGTTCCATCTGCGCTTCAAATTCATCAAGCAGTGTCCGGACTTCATCTGTCGTGTTCGTGCTCATCAGCTGATGTCTTAACTCACCTGCGCCTTTGATGCCGCGCACGTAAATTTTAAAGAATCTGCGCAGCGGTTTAAACAGACGCGATTCTTCTTTTGAATACTTGTCGAATAAATCGAGGTGCAGTCTTAATAAGCCCATCAGTTCTTCGCTCGTATGTTCTCTCGGTTCTTTTTCAAATGCATACGGATTAGTGAAAATCCCGCGGCCGATCATGACGCCGTCAATACCGTATTTCTCTGCCAGTTCAAGTCCTGTTTTTCTATCCGGAATATCTCCGTTAATTGTTAGAAGTGTATCCGGTGCGATTTCATCGCGGAGCTTTTTAATTTCTCCGATTAAATCCCAGTGCGCATCAACTTTACTCATTTCTCTACGCGTGCGGAGGTGAATCGACAGGTTCGCAATATCCTGTTTAAAGACGTGAGTCAGCCAGTCTCTCCACTCTTCAATTTCAGAATATCCGAGACGCGTTTTAACACTGACCGGAATGCCGCCGGCTTTTGCCGCCTGAATAATTTCAGCAGCGGTTTCAGGACGCTGGATTAAACCTGCGCCTTTACCTTTTGCAGCAACGTTCGGAACCGGACAGCCCATATTTAAATCAATACCTTTAAAGCCCATCTCAGCCATACCGATACTCATTTCGCGGAAATGTTCCGGCTTGTCTCCCCAAATATGGGCGACAATCGGCTGTTCATCTTCTGTAAACGTTAAGCGTCCGCGTACACTGTGTACACCTTCCGGGTGGCAGTAACTTTCTGTATTCGTAAATTCAGTGAAAAATACGTCGGGTGTTCCCGCTTCACTGACGACGTGACGGAACACAACATCTGTAACATCTTCCATCGGAGCCAAAACAAAAAATGGACGCGGTAATTCACGCCAAAAGTTTTCTTTCATATATATTTAAACCTTCTTATCTATTAGTATCTCGAATTTTTATCCATGATGATATTACCACAAAAAGTCATTTTACACAAAAGTATTATAGTCATTAAAAAGCCTGCAGAGACTAATCATCTGCAGGTGTGGATAACTCGTTTCGCATTTTATTTATAGCAGTAATCCAGTCTTCCCGCTTAAATACGCTGAACTTAAACACGTCGTTATTTTTCATAATAATTTTAACGACGTTCGGGATTACTCCCATACTGTTCTTCGTTTTAATTTCCTTAATATCTTTTAAATCAATAATCGTTTCAACCGATTCGATATACGGTCCAACTGAGCCTTCGTGAAACAATGTTGTTCTGGTTAAATATAACGGACCTTCAACGCCTCTCATCGGACGTCTCATGTGAGCATGCCCGGCACGTACTATATCGCCTTTATCCAACCTCATAATGTGTCACCTCAACTTTATATATGTTTAAAAGTATTATACTCCGCCTAATGCTATCACAATTGTGAATATTAGCAATCCTGCAATCACAACGATTAAGAATCCCATAAACCATTTATTCATAACTTCCGCTCCTTTGTAAATCACCACATATAATATTATACACGTAAAAAAATCACTTCATTTCGAAAATGAAGTGATTTCATAAATTATTCATTAATTTTTGTCTTTTTTAACCGGTGCAGGCACCAGATCTTCGAGCGGTTTCGCACGATAAACGAAGAACGACATTACTGCCGCAATCAGCGCAATAATAAAGATAATGAAGTAGACAAACTCCACTCCTGATACCATTGCCGCCGAAATAGCCGCTTCCGATTCAGGATTTGCAGCACCTTCCAGATAACTCTGCTGACGTGAGTTAAGCAGTCCGAGAAACACCGACACACCGATTGCTCCTGCCAATGGCTGAAGTGTTGATACCACTGCGGTACCGTGTGTATACAAATGCTTCGGCAGCTGATTTAAACCATTCGTCTCAGCCGGCATCATCGTTGCAGAGACACTGAGCATGATCAGCATAAAGCCGACAATAATAACCCACTGTGGTGTTTCTGCAGTCAGATTGCTGAACATAAACATCGTTACAGCAAGAATAATCGTTGCCGGAATCATCATCACTTTCGGGCCGACTTTATCGAATAAAGAACCCATAAACGGACTCATTATTCCGTTTAATAAGCTTCCCGGCAGTAGTAACAGACCGGCTGCCGCTGCAGTAATCCCCATCGGTCCCTGCATAAATACAGGCAGAATAAGTTCTGATGCAAACATCACCATAATAATAATGACGAATAATACTATCGCATGTGAGAACATCGGGAATTTAAATACGCGTAAATCCATTAACGGCTCATCAAGTTTAAACTGACGGAAAACAAATAGTAAGATTGCAATAACACCGATAATAATCGGAATGAATACTGAAGGTGTCATAAATCCATTAGCACTTTCACCTGCGTGGCTGAAACCGTAAATTGTTGAACCTAAACCAATCGTTGAATACACGATAGAAATCCAGTCGATTTTCGGTTTAGTCTTTTCTGTAATGTTGACCAGGTACTTCAAGGCAAATAAAATCGAGAAAATTGTAAACGGCATGACGAAGATAAATAAGAATCTCCAGCCGAAGTATTCCACAATGACACCTGAAAGCGTCGGTCCGATAGCCGGTGCAAACATAATTACAAGACCGACAATTCCCATAATTTTTCCTCGTTTGTGAGGCGGATAAATTAATAAGAATACATTAAACATAATCGGCATAATTAAACCTGTACCGATTGCCTGAATCATACGCCCGAGGAGCAGCACACCAAAACTCGGTGCAAGTGCCGCAACAACTGTACCGATAAAGAATGTGACCATCGTACCGATGAACAGCTGTCTGGTCGTAAACCATCCCATCAGGAGCGGTGACACAGGAATAACGATAGCCATTACAAGCATAAAGCCTGTCGCTACCCATTGAACTGTGGAGAGAGTAATATCGAACTCTGCCATCAGTGTCGTTAAAGCGATATTGAGCAGTGTTTCATTTAAAATAGCGAAGAATGCACCGATAATTAACGCAACCATAATCGGCAGTGTTTTAGCATTTGGATCCTCCGATAAAAATTCGTACTTTATATTTTTTTCTTCTGTCATTCTGCACCTCTTATATTTTCTTCATCTTGAGAAGTGAGAGTTCTCAATACACATCAAAATGATGACCTAGTATAATATAAGGTATATGGTAACCATACAGTCAAGAGGTGAGTATTATGAAATCAGAAATATATTTTACGACAGGTGACTTTGCGAAACTTTGCGAAGTGACAAAACAGACACTGTTTCACTATGATCAGATTGGTCTGCTTCATCCCAATCATAAAGACAGCAAAGGATACCGTTATTACTCGTACACACAGTACGACACAATGTATGTCATTGAATCGTTAAAAGAAATGGAAATGCCGCTTCGTGAAATTAAAGAATTTATCAGCGTAACAACACCTGATACGATGATTGAATTATTTAAAGAAAAATCGAAACAGATCTCCGAAAAGATAAATAACCTTGCAAGCATTCAAAATACGATAGAAAAGAAAATATTAATTACCGAAGAAGCGATAAAAACCGACTTCAGTGAAATCGTGCTTGCTGAAGCCGAGGAAGAATACTTATATTTAAGTGCACTGCTTTTAAATAACGATGATGATGAAAATAAGGCCGCTATATCTGATTTTTATAAAGTATGTATGAGTGAACTCCATGAAAAATACTCAATCGGTGTGATGATGAAAATAGAAGATGTCGCAGACGGCCAATTTGAAAACTTTGCACACCTGTTTGCGAAAACAGATTACACTGATGCACTCCCGCTGGAAAAGAACGATAAAACAATGCAGGTTATCGGCTATCATACCGGACAGTATGAGAACGTCGAGAAAACATACAATGCAATGTTTAATTTTATAGAAAAAAATCATCTTCACCCTGTCGATTACTTATATACAGAACCCATACTCGACCGCATATCGGTTAACGACAGCGATAAATACGTCACGAAAATTACGATTCCGGTTACTCGGGGATAGATTGTTCGCTCATTGCGGAGCAAACGGCTTTTCTCGGGAATGACGGAGCTTCATTGCGGAGCAAACGTGCTTTCTCGGGAATGACGGAGCTTCATTGCGGAGCAAA
>CANRKV010000146.1 GCA_947631305.1 uncultured Jeotgalicoccus sp. | reverse complement strand
TGAATAGCCAGCCAGTTACTCTGCAGTGCCGGGATAAGCGGCTGAACATCTGTTGAGAACAGACTGCCGTATCCTAAGAGAAGAAGTGAAATCGGAATGGCGAACAGACCGAATACTTTCGTTCTGAAATAATGATACGTAATTAAGAATCCGCCAATAAGCATAATTGAGAACATCGCTATAAATTCATACATGTTTGAAACCGGAGCGTGTCCAGTTGCCATCCAGCGCAGAATAAAGTATGCGAGTTCAAGAACAAATGCGATGATAATCATCCAAATTGCAATTTTTTCATATTTCTTAGATTGTGATTTTGACTTAATGCTTATGCCAAGCGGTAAAAGTGATACCAGCAGCATAATAAACGCAATAAATATCAGTGTATTACTCAGTGATAAAAATGTTTCTTCCATAATTTAAACACTATCCTTTCAGCTTGTCATTTTCCTCTTTTTCCTGTTTGTCGAATATTTCGGCTAAATGATGAGATTCAAGTACTGCGTTCATCTCTTTTTTCAGTCCGAAGTAATTTTTGTTAGTGTGAGCGGCTACGTTCATCGTGTCGCCTTCTGCATTAATCCATATTCTGCGGTGATTAATGTAAGACCCGATAAACAGACCGATGAGGAAAATCACAAATCCAGTTGCAATAATCGGCATTGATAAATCTTTTTTCAGTGTCAGAACACTCGCCATATGCTCTTCAGCTTCGACGAATTTAATACTGTATTCGTTATCCTGTGTAATATCAGTTGAGTTCATAATCTGCAGCAGGCTGAGTTCTACCTCATCCCCTTCTGCAACTTCAAACACGAATGCCGGATTTGTCGGAACCGGTGTTTCAGAAACAAGGGTACCATTATCTTCAATTTCTAAAAAGTCCGGCGCATAAGCTTTCATGTTAATCGTAATATCTTCAGTTATTTCATAACTGTCAGCAGGATCATCGAGACTGACTTCAAAATTTTCACCAAGTACATTTCCTTCGGTATCTTCAAGTCTGAAAGTCATCGATTTTAACTGAGAGTTGTCGTAACTTGACTGATACAGTTCGTAATCGTCAAAACGGTACGGGTGGTTGACCCGGATACTGTGTGTGTCAACTTCTTCTAGATCCGGTTTTGAGCCGACAATGTCAGCAGTCTGATTCTCATACATAGTGATATCCGTCTGGAAATTACTGATTGTCATCGCCTGATTGTTCTGCAGCGACTGATCAAATACAGTACCCGAATCTTCATCGTATGTATCGAGTGTGAACCCGTCGTTACGCATATAATACTGTCCGTCAGTTGTCGGGATGCCTACGGTCTCGCCTTCTTGTGCGTAGATGATTTCATCAATATAAACACCAGGGAAAAACCTGAGCATGCTGCCCGCGAGTAAAATAATTAAGCCGGTATGGTTAATGTACGGACCCCATCTTGACAGACGCCCTTTTTCAAGCAGATAGTGATCGCCGTCAGTTTTCAGTTTGTACTTTTTACTTTCAAATGCTTTTGCGATGTCAGCTGCATTATCAGTTGATTCATATTCATTAAATAAACGCTGGCGTTTAAAGAATGATGCGTGTTTTTTAGCGCGCTGATTCTTTAAAGATTTATAAAGCGGCACACCTCTGTCGACACTTGCTGCAATAAGAGACAATGCCAAGAGTCCCATTAACAGCACGAACCACCATGAAGAATAAAGCTGGGTAAATCCGAGTTTGTAATACAGCGTACCGAAGGTACCGTACTGCTCAGTATAGTGCTGGGCAGGATCTGCACCGATTGGAATAAAATATTCCTGCGGCAGAATCGTACCGATGGCAGCGGAGAGTGCGATAATTGCAATAATAGTTACCCCGACTTTTATCGAAGTGAAAAAGTTCCATATCTTATCAAAGATACTTTGTGAACGGACTTTCGAACGTACAGCACTTCCGTCGTAGCGCATAAGATCTTTAATTTTCTTCTTATCGTAATCTTCATTGATCATTTTCCCGCATGACTGACACAGCTGAGTGCCGGGAGGATTGACATGACCGCAATGATTACATTGTATTTCCTTCAGTTCCATATAAGGTCATCCTATTCCAGAGATTCATCTATAAATGCATAGATATCCTCTTTAGTCAGTTGATATTCCTGTTTCTTAACGACGACGCCTTCTTTGTTAATAGCAATTGTCGTCGGCAGCGGTCCGATATTATAAGCTTTCGTTACACTGCGATTCGAATCTAATGCAATCGGGTAATCCAGATCTTCAGATAATCCCGAAAGAAACTGTTCTATCTGCTGGTTGTTCTCAGAGACGTTCACAGCAATGATTTCATAATCTTCATGACCTTCGTTATACACCTGGTTCATTTCCGGCATTTCTTCACGGCATGGTTTACACCATGTACCCCAGAAATTAAGTATTACGCCGTTTTCGGCAGTTACTTCAGACAGCTGAAGTTCTTCGCCGTCCAATGTTTCCAGTTTAAAATCAACTGCATCGTCTCCGACATTTACAGTTTGAGTGCCATCCCTCAAATTTAAGTAAAGTGTTACGCCGAGGAGTACTGCAATCGTAATAATTGTACCTGTACGAATAATTTTTCTAGTTCCTTTTTTCAACGTCAGGCCCCTTTCTAAATTGATATAAACCGCAATAAAATGCGTACGTAGCAATAATTATAACACTACACATTTTGTTGCGGTTTGACAGTATTATGACATTTAATTTCTACTTCTTACTGTTGGCAATCAGTTTTTTAACTTCGTGCGGTTTAAGGAAACGGTACTCGCCTTCTTTTAGACCATCCAGAGTCAGGAAATCAAAGTAGATACGGGTAAGTTTCGTTACGTTCAAGCCGAAGTGTTCAAACATTCTTCTGACCTGGCGGTTACGTCCTTCGTGAATTGTAATTTCAAGGATCATGTCCTTGCCGCCTTTGTCGCGGATTACTTTCAGGTCACATGGTGCAGTTTTGCCGTCGTCGAGTCTGATGCCGCGGCGCATTTCATCCTGCTGATGACGGAGTAAAATTCCGTCTGTTTTAACTCTGTAAGTTTTCTTCATTTCGAATTTCGGGTGTGTCATGTGCTGTGTGAATTCGCCGTCGTTAGTAACGAGCAGTAATCCGGAAGTATCGTAATCGAGACGCCCTACAGGATAAAGACGTGCATCGATGTCGTGGAAGACGTCGATTACTGTGTCGCGTTTTTTATCGTCTTCTGCAGCTGAAATTTCACCTGAAGGTTTGTAATATAAAATGTGCACGGGTTCTTCTTTCGTTAACTGAATGCCGTCAACTGTTACGCGGTCTTTGTCTGTAACCTGAAGCCCGAGTTCTGTCACGAGTTTGTCGTTAACGTATACGCGGCCCTCTTCTATTAATGTATCTGCTTTACGTCGTGAAGTAATTCCTGCGTCAGCGATTTTCTTATTTAAACGTGTAGTTTTCATTGATTTTGCTCCTTTAAGCTATTGAAGAACAAGTCGATTTCTTCCTGTTCCGTAATCATATCATCTGCCGGTAAGTCATCTAAAGATTTCAAACCGAATATTTCCAAAAAGCTTTGTGTCGTTTCAAAATGTGCAGCGCGTTCATCAGTTATATTTTTCTTTTTCACTAACCCTTTATTGATCAGTGTAGAAATTGGACCATCTGAGACAATGCCGCGCACACTTTCTATGCCGTTCCTTGAGATTGGCTGGTTGTATGCAATAATCGCCAGCACTTCCAGTGCCGCCTGCGATAATTTCTTTGCAGGTCTGTCAGCCAGTACCCTCTTGATGTACTTTTCCATATTATCCGTCGTCTTTAAAAAATACATATCGCCGTGACGGGTAATTGTTAAATGTTCTTTGTCGTATTTTTCCACTTCTATTTCCAGCTGCATTTTAGTAATCGGCACGTGCATCATCAATGCCTCTTCACTTAAACCGAGGTCGCCGGCAATATATAATAAACCTTCAATTATGTTTATCTGTTCCATATTTAAGCCAACCTTTCGAGCTCAAAATCATCTTCATCGATGCGTGTAATCTGATAGAGATTTTGACTGATATAATCTAGAATAGTAATAAAGACCTGCACTACTTTGCTGCGGGGTTCATTGAAAGTAAGCAATTCGGTCATTTTTAAAGACTTTCTGTCTTTAAATTTCGACGCGATAAAAGTCACAGCTTCTTCTTTCGTATACACCTCGCGCTGCACGACGACGTATGACTCTTCGGTAATAGACACGCGGGATTTTACTTTGTTATACGCCTCAAGCAAATCGTGGAGACTGAGCTCAAGCGTATCCGTGTCATCTTCATCATCTTCGAACAGATGCGGCGCCTTGACGAATTGAAGTCTGTTTTCCT
>CANRKV010000145.1 GCA_947631305.1 uncultured Jeotgalicoccus sp. | reverse complement strand
CTTGATCTGGTTCAAAATGCGAGAGCACTCGGCAACCTGGACAAAGTCACTTTAACGACACGTAAGCCGGCAGCTTCACTTATCGATGAGCCTGTTGATGCTGAGACAGTAGTCTTTGAAGGGAAAGCCGGGGACGCAATCGATAAATTCCCGAAAAACATGAATATCTCGATTATTTTATCACTGGCAGGATTAGGTATTGATAAGACAAACGTCGTGCTGATTGCAGACCCTGCAGCTGACAAAAATACGCATACGATTAACATATCAGGCGGATTTGGTGATGCTGAGCTGACAATCAGCAACAATCCGCTGCCGGAAAACCCGAAAACAAGTGCTTTGGCAGCGTTAAGTGTGTACGCAACACTTGAAAGAATGTCCGGAAACGTTAAAATCGGCAGCTGATATGACAAATGTCATGTTAATTTACTGACAGTTTAGTCTATATGCAAAAGTCTTTATCGTTCATAATGATAGGTGAATAGATATGGAAAAGAGGAAAGCATATGACTAAAGAAAAACAGGCGGCACTGAGAAAAAGTGTAATGCCCTATGCAAAATCACAAACTAAGACGAGTGTCATACAGCTGCTGAACACGATATTGCCATTCTTTATACTATGGTTTTTAGCTTATCAGTCACTAAGTGTTTCATTCTGGCTGAGCTTGCCATTTTCAATACTGGCAGCAGGATTTATGATTCGTTCATTTATTATTTTCCACGACTGCACGCACGGATCATTCTTTAAAAATAAAAAATTAAATAATTTCTTCGGGAACTTAACCGGAGTTATTACACATTTTGCTTATGAAAAATGGAAAAAAGAACATGCGATTCACCACGCAACAAGCGGTAACTTAGATAAACGCGGTGTTGGTGATATCTGGGTTATGACAGTAAAAGAATATGAAGAGGCGAGCAAATGGGAAAGATTCCAATACCGTCTCTACCGTAATCCGGTTGTTTTATTCGGTTTCGGTCCACTTTACTTATTCTTAATTGCAAACCGTGTGAACCGTAAAGCGGCGAAACGCCAGGAACGTATTAACACACACGTTCTTACATTAATCATCGTTTCGATTTACTTACTTATCGGATTTACTTTAGGCTGGCACGTACTGCTTATGGTGCAGCTGCCGATTATTTACATCGCAGGCATGGCCGGCATCTGGTTATTCTACGTTCAGCATCAGTTTGAAGATTCATACTTTGAAAATGAATCAGAATGGGATTTCGTAAAAGCTGCGGTAGACGGCAGTTCTTACTACAAACTTCCGGCATGGCTTGAATGGATGACAGGCAGTATCGGTTACCACCACGTGCATCACTTAGCACCGCGTGTACCGAACTATCATTTAGAAGAAGCACATGAAAACACGCCGCCGCTCCACCAAGCGACGACGATAACTTTAAAAACAAGCTTGGAATCGATAAAGTTCCGTCTTTACGACGAAGAGAACAATACGTTCATTACGTTTAAAAAGATGAAAGAACGTCTTGCAGGAAAGACTGCAGAGAACACTACTGCATAATAAGCATGATCAGCATCCTCCTATGTAAAAATAGGGGGATGTTTCATCTCTATATACATGTTTTGATATAATAGGCTGAACAGGAGAGCGAAGGGGCGAATGAAAGTGAAAGATTGGTATCATATTTTCCCGTCAAATACGGGGTTAAGTCTTTATATATGGATTATTTTTTGTGTACTGCCATTTTATTTTATCTTTCGTGCGACTTCGCTCAGTGAAATAATAACCGGTATTGTAACGACATTAATATTCTTTGCAGTATACTGGCTGACGTTTAATTCAAAAGGTGCATTAGTATATATCGGGGTCAGCATTGAAATTATTATTAATATTATAATGACGATATTATTCAGCTATGTGTACTTTGCACTGTTCATTGCTATTTATATCGGCAATATTAGAAGTAAAGCGGGCTTCATTACGATGTATGTCCTGTTACTGGTCACAACAGTTTTGGCGATAGTATATGCATCGTTCTTTAACTATATGATTTTATTAACCCATCTGCCATTTCTCATTATGACTATACTTGGGATTATACTGATTCCTTTGAATAAGCGCAGCAGAATAAAGCAGGATGAGCTGGAAACGCAGCTGGAAGATGCCAATCAGCAGATAGCAGAACTCGCAATCAAAGAAGAACGCCACCGTATTGCACGGGATCTGCATGATACACTCGGCCAGAGATTGTCGATGATCGGACTGAAAAGTGATTTATCCAGGAAGCTTATCGATAAAAATCCCGAGCAGGCGAAACACGAACTGCAGGATATTCAGGATACTGCGCGTCATGCGTTAAAAGAAGTACGTGAAATGATCAGTGATATGAAACGCGTCAGTTTTACAGAAGAGCTGAAACATACGCAACTGATTTTGGACACTGCTGAAATTAAGCATACAGAAACGATAGAAGCAGACTTTAAAAATATACCTGTATTAATAGAAAACGTCCTCAGCATGTGTTTAAAGGAATCGGTGACCAATATTTTAAAACACAGTAATGCGACGGAATGCATGATTATCCTGGCAGAATCCGAAAAAGATATATTTTTAAAAATATCCGATAATGGAACTGGAACAGCCGGTTTTAATTACGGCAACGGCCTGCAGGGCATGAAAGAACGTCTGCAGTTTGTTAACGGCGAGTCCCATATACACAGCTCGGACAGCGGTTTTGAAGTGAATATGACAGTGCCGAAAGTACTAAGGCAAATAGAGGAGGGATAAGATGATCAGAATTGTACTGGCTGAAGATCAAAATTTATTATTAAGTGCACTCAGTTCGCTGCTTAACCTGGAAGAAGATATTTCAGTGATAGGCACGGCAGGGAATGGCAGAGATGCGCTTAAACTTGTTGAAGAAGAGCAGCCTGATATTTGTTTAATGGATATTGAAATGCCGGTAATGACAGGACTGGACGCGGCAGAAGAGCTGACAGACACAGACTGCAAAGTAATTATACTGACAACCTATGCGAGACCGGGATATTTTGAACGTGCCAAAAAAGCACAGGTCAGCGGCTATCTGCTGAAAGATACGCCGAGTGAGACATTGGCAGAGTCTATCAGACAGATTATGACCGGGAAGCGGATTTACTCTCCGGAACTGATCGATATCGCTTTTGAAACCGAAAATCCTCTGACATCGAGAGAGATTGAGATTGTACAGCTGCTTGCGGACGGTAAAACGACGAAATCAATCGCCGAAGAACTGCATTTATCGAATGGTACGATTAGAAATTACGTATCAATTGTACTTGATAAGCTGAATGTAACGAACAGAATAGAAGCCATCAGGAAAGCGCTGGATAAAGGCTGGCTAAAATGAAAAGCAGTCTCTCTGATTAAATTTCAGGAGACTGCTTTTCGTCTGGTATAAATACTTGTGATTCACTGTATCCCGGATAGTAATAACCTTCAGGCAATGTTTGAAGTTCAATTAAACTGCCCCAGGGTGTTTTAAAATATACTGTTCCGTTACCTTCGGTATCTTCAAAACGGGTATTTGCATGAATATTTGACAGCGGCTGTCCGCCGGCTTCTTTCATCTGCTGATATGATTCTTTAATATCATCCGTATAAAAAGAAAGATGTGTATAGCCGTAGTCTTCCAGACTTAAAGGTTTTCTGGAATGTACATTGTAAAATTGAAACATTTCTATATTCGGACCATTTCCGATAGTCAGCATCCTTTTTTTGACTATAAATGACTCTTCAGGAATACCAAGCAGTTTTTCGACTAGCGGTCCGCCTCTCGGACGATCTTCCAATGTCTGTGAATCATAAGCAATTTTTGCGCCCAATCCTTTTTTAAAGAACTCGGTTGCCAGTTCAATATCAGGAACAGTCATTCCAATATGATTCATACCTCGTATTAAACCCACGCTAATCACTCCTTCCTAGAAAAACATCTTGCTTATGTATTCCCTTTTGTGACGGGGTTTTAAACCTGTATCAGGCACATACCTTGCCAGTAATCGATTATGGTAATATAATACATCTACATTTGTCTGTGTGCTGCAGACGAAAAAACTTAAGGGAGGTGATTATACGTGGCACAATTTCAAGAACACAAAGGTTTCAAACGAATGTTTAAAGAAGACAAGCTGACACTCGGTTTAGGTTTCCCTCTGGAAGCTTATAAAGGCAGTTTTCCGAGGATGAACCTCGAAGAACAGATGACGCTTGCGAAGCAGGCTGAAGATTATGGTTTTGCTGCCTTGACGGTAAGAGATGCACCGCTGTATGATCCGAACTTCGGTGATGTCGGCGGGTTGTATGATCCGTTTATGTTTTTAACATATGCAGCAGCACATACTAAAAGTATCGCGCTGACGACCGGCAGTATAGTA
>CANRKV010000144.1 GCA_947631305.1 uncultured Jeotgalicoccus sp. | reverse complement strand
TTGAATCATCAATCCAGGATGCCGGACTTCGCTGTGAAGAGAAAGATAAACCGTATTTATTCGGAGAAGATTTCAGTTTCTATTCAAATATCGCAAAAACGTACTTTGTTTTTGCAGGCTCAAGAAATTTAGAAAAAGGCTATGCATCCAGCCTTCATACAGATACGTTTAACTTTGATGAGCGCGTGCTTATTAAAGTGGCGGATTACTATGAAGCGCTGTTAAATAATTACTAATGTCAGGGAGCGATTGCAATGGGTGGTACATTTCAAATAGATGAAGCGCAGTTTATCGAACAGGCCCGTCAGTTTCAGCTGCCGGACCGGACGATTGCGGTCGTTAAAAATAATGCATACAACTACGGACTTGAGTTCGCAGTTAAAGCATTTGCGATTTCAGGGATTCGTGCGTTTGCAACGACTTCGGTGGACGACGCAGTTAAGATCAGACACATGTGCGGAGATAAAGTTGATATTATTTTAATGAATCCGACGACAGACTTTAAACGCGCGCGTATGTTCAATCTTCATATCACCCTGCCCTCTGCTGAATATTACGATGCTTATAAACACGAGCTTTATGATATACATATCCATATAGAATACGCCGGATTATTTAACCGTTCCGGTTTATCTTCTATAGAGGAACTTGAATACATTTTAAATGATGTGAGAGAGTCAGACATTGAGCTGAATTTTACAGGACTCTGGACGCATTTCGGCTACTCTGATGAGTTCGACGGTATTTATGAAACTGAGCGCGGTATGTGGGAAAAGTTTGTTAATGATGTGCTGGAGCTTGGAGTTGAACCTTCAATTATTCATGCACAGAACAGCGCGAGTTATGTCAGAGACGGTCTGCTGGATAAGCACTCGCATGTTCGTTTGGGAATCGGTCTCTACGGCTCGAAACCATATGCAGATTTAGATGATAAAGACTTTGTTCAGTCATCGGCTTTATCGGCACCGATTGTTCAGTTCAGAAGCTTAACAGCGGGCATGACACTCGGTTACGGGGCGGCGTTTAAAGCGGACGAGGACTGCACAGTTGCTGTCGTCGATATCGGCTACGGTGACGGTGTGCTGCGCGCACGTGCCGGACATGAATGTGAAATCGGCGGAAAAACTTATCCGATTGTTGCGCTTATGATGAGTCATATGGTCGTGCTGGTCGACGGTGATGTGAAGTCACATATGCCCGTTTATCTGTATAACAGCAGACTCCGCATCGACAAATATACGAACCTCGGCGTAGGTGCCAACTCGGAACAGCTCGGTGCATTAAACTATCAATCATTAGGGAGAGAAATTATTTATGACGTTTAATTATCAATCAGGAGAACTTCAAGTAAGAGGACATAAAATCAGTGATATTGCGGCGGAATACGGTACGCCGGTTATCATTTACGATGAAACGTATATGACCGGAATGATGCAGAAATATCACAGTGTATTAAAGAGTCATAACCTTCCCTATTCTGTATCTTATGCATCAAAAGCATTCAGCAGCGTCCAGATGATAAAACTGCTCGAAGAACAAAATATGGAACTCGATGTCGTTTCAATCGGCGAACTGTATACAGCCTTAGCGGCGGGATTCCCGGTTGATGACATTCACTTCCACGGAAACAATAAGACCCCTGAGGAGATTGAATATGCATTAGAACATGGTATCAGATTCTTTATCATTGACGGCTTGGATGAGATTGAGCTGATTGACTCGCTTGCAGAAGATGACGTCAACGTGCTGATCCGTATTAATCCGAGTGTTGAAGTCAACACGCACGATTATATTTCAACTGGACAGGAAGACAGCAAATTCGGTTTGTCACTGTCGAACGGTGCAGCGAAACGCGCGATTGATAATATTAATGCGAGTACACATCTTCAGTTTAAAGGCATTCACTATCATTTAGGCTCTCAACTCGATGACAGTACGCCGTTTATCAATGCGGTGACGAATGTCTACGCTTGGCTCGATGAACATAATATCGATATTGAGATTTTAAATATGGGCGGCGGCTACGGTGTGAGATATACCGAAGAAGATGTACGTTTCCCGATTGAAGAAGGATTTAACGCGATTATCGGTCACTTAAAAGAAGTCGTGAGTGCATCCGGCCGTGAACTCCCCCACGTTATGATTGAACCAGGCCGTTCAATTGCCGCTGAAGCAGCAATTACCGTTTATGAAGTTGGTACAATTAAGGATATTCCCGGAATAGCGAAATACGTCTCTATTGACGGCGGCATGAGCGATCACATCCGTACACCACTGTATGGTGCGGAATACGAAGTTGTGCCTGTAAGGGATGGTAATGAGGATACTGAGGGGGTTTCAACACACGTCGTTGGTAAACTATGCGAGTCCGGAGACATTATCGGTAAAGACAAAATGCTGCCAGGCAATTTGCAGCGCGGTGATTTGCTGGCTGTGAAAACCACCGGAGCCTATCACTACTCCATGGCATCGAATTATAACCAGATGCGTAAACCCGTAGTCGTGTTCGTAAATGAAACCCGCGTGCGTCAGGTAATTAAACGTCAGACACTGGAACAATTGATTGAAAATGATGTAAGATAAATATTAATATAACTCCCGCCTGAAAGTAAAACTTTCGGGCGGGAGTTTTTTCGTTATGAGATTGATTTAATTGGTTATTATGGTTTGGATTCACAACGGCAGTTCCCTGTTGTGAATCCAGTGCCTTCGGTTAACAACGGCAGCGCCCTGTTGTGAATCCAGTGCTTCCGGTTAACAACGGCAGTTCCCTGTTGTGAATCCAGTGCTTCCGGTTAACAACGGCAGTTCCCCGTTGTGAATCCAGTGCTTCCGGTTAACAACGGCAGTTCCCCGTTGTGAATCCAGTGCTTCCGGTTAACAACGGCGTTTACCTGTTGTTATTCTGAACCGAGATCTTTATCCTAAATAATCTTTATAGCGTTTATATGAATCTGATTTTTTTGTAGCATCGTCAAAATCAAAGTATTTGAAGGTATAGCTACTCATATTTCCTCTCTTATGCTGAAAACAGTGCTTGGCTAGGAATCTGGAAACACTGTAAAAGGGAATATCATTATCGATAAACTCCAAAAATGAATTGCGGGTCATAGTTTGGTTATAAAATAAGAATTTATAATCATTCAACGCACGGAGAATATGAGTTTCGTTGCATTCATTACGGCCGCATTTGTTACATGTCAGGTGAAATCTTTGCTTGCTCAAATTAAAGCTCCCGCATTGACCGCAATATAATCCATATTTCAATCGTGTTTTATCAGCTTGCAAAGTGAAATAAGGATTATCGACAATGCAGTTGCTGATGATTCTGGAAATATACTGTGCTTTATTTCCAGATATAACACCCGGATGATTGAACTGGCGGAAATAATCTCGTAATCCTGAACGAAGTATAATTTTATTCCAGTTGGTCTGATCATCAGAATTAAATACAAAAGTATCATTTGGAAATATTATTTTACCTGACACCGTAAAATCGCTTTGAGAAATATTTCGCATATCCATTAGCTTTCCAACTGATCTGTTTAGCTGACTGAAAGCATCCTTAGTAATTGGAAAATTATTTAGTGTCCAGTTTCCATTACTTACTGAACAGTTTCCAGTGAAATTCTTAATTTCATTTGAAATAATTCCTTTATCACTGACAATTAATGAATCGTACTGAGTAATTGAATTATCAATGTTGAGACAAACATCTCTGTAAATTATTATATTATCATGTCCGATACTGTCAAAGATCTCGTCGTACAGTAATTCTCCTTCATAACCTTTCAGAATCTTACTTAAATTCTTAGATTCATTTTTAGTTAATGCAGTCCTTGCAGCAAGTGCTTCGTAAAAAAGTAACTCATGCGGTTTCATTCTTTCATTGATAAACATCTGAAATCCTCCTCTTTAAAATAAAAACCCTCTTACTCTATATATAAGGTGAAAGCGCGATTTCCTTTTAAAAAAGTTACTTAAATACAAAAATAGCAAAACTGGTTTACTTTTTACACAAATTTGGGCGAAAATGGAATTAAATGTAATGTGAATTTTGATAAGAAGTATTCTATTTCGTTGAAAAATGAGGGATAATTAACAGTTAGATATATTTTAAATTATAAGATTAATAGGCTATTTTATTGAAGATATTTTTGATTCTTCCTTAGCAGTTCACAACGGTGTTCTCCTGTTGTGAATCCAGTGCTTTCGGTTAACAACGGCAGCCTCCTGTTGTGAATCCAGTGCTTTCGGTTAACAACGGCAGTTCCCCGTTGTGAATCCAATGCGTCCTGTTATCAACGGCGTTCCCCCGTTGTCATCCGGCTTAAGTTTATAACTAAAAACCGCAAAAAAAAGCAGACACCCGGATAAAATCCGGGCGTCTGC
>CANRKV010000143.1 GCA_947631305.1 uncultured Jeotgalicoccus sp. | reverse complement strand
TTTTTCCTGCAGACTTTTCAGTCCGCTGAATGTATCTTCAATAACTGAACTGTCTTCTGTGTGAGGTGCCATAGTCATTAAACCGATGACTTTAACATATTTGTAATCTTTTAGCTTCATAAGGAAATCCTGTACTTCCTGTGGCTGAAGACCATGCTTCGCATCTTCATCAGAAACATTTACCTGTATAAAACAGTTTACAACATGTTGACCCGCCTGTTCAATTTTTTTCGCTACACTTTCACGCTCAAGCGAATGCAGATAATTGAGATCATTAATGACCTCTTTAACTTTTCTCGACTGCATCGTACCGATAAAGTGCACTTCTGCATCTTCAGGCAGTGCTTTACGTTTTTCGATAAACCCTTCAATACGGTTTTCACCAAAGTGTCTGACACCCGCCTCATACGCCTTAAGTGTTTCTTCGACTGTATGATACTTAGTTACGGCAATAATGTTAACATCATCGCCGACTTCGTTTTTTATCTGTTCGTAGTTTTCTTTAATCATTATTATGCCTCCCTATAAAAGCCAGTGCCCGTCCGGTATTACCCTGTTCCAAACGGAATGAGAAGAACTCATCTCTTTCTGTACCAAGACTGGTTACGCTGATATGTTCTTCATTAATTCCCGCCCGGATTGCCTGGTGTTTATTAACATCTTTTAAATCGAGCTGCCATCCGGTGTCTGTCTGTTCGTATGAACTTTCAGGAATCCGAGAGAGTGCATCGATGACAGTATTATCCACTTCATAATACTCCTTGTTGATGCCGATGCCGATAATTACCCTGAGGTTATCTTTACTGCCTTCGTAGCAGTTAATCAGTTTCTCTGTTATTTGTTCAGCTGTTCCTCTCCAGCCCGCATGTGCAAGACCGGTAAAATTATCGACCGCACTGTAAACGTATACAGGAATACAGTCAGCATAATTCATAGTTAAGAGTACGCCGGTATCGTACGTGTACAAGCCGTCTACATCATAAAGCTGATCACTGAGTGTTTTAATATTCGTGCCGCCGTCAGCTGCAGTCACTTTTTTAATATTGCCGCCGTGTTTTTGTATCGGCAATACCCATGACTCCGATGGGAAATTAATTTCCTCTGCAAGCGTTTCCTGATGAGCGTGAACATTTTTATCATCATCACCAATATAGAGTGCCATATTGAAACTCTGATTTGGATAAGGGCTGTGTCCGCCTTGTCTGACAGTATAGCCAAAGGTCAGCGATTCTGAACTGCTGCCCGCGTAATGATTATGTAATTCAAATGAGTTATTATTATTCAAATTATCTCCCACCTATAAAATAAAGGAGATATTGGGTCGCCAATATCTCCGTTATATATACAATGCACAAAATTTATCTTCTGCGTCTTTCTCTTCTCGAGCTGTTCCCTTTAAGGAAAGTCGGAACATCCGGCTCTTCCTGAGGTCTGCTGTCGAATCTGTCCGGCTCACGTGTGAATCCGTCATCTTCAGCAATGTCTCTTGAATTGTATGCCGGAGGCTGATTAAAGTTACTGCCTCCGCCGCGTGACTGGTTTTGTTCAGGCTGCTCGGCAGGTCTGTCTGAAGAACGCTGAAGCGTTTTTTCATTAAAGCCTGTAGCGATTACAGTAATCACAATTTCGTCTTCAAGTTCAGGGTTAATCACAGTACCGAAAATCATGTTAACATCTTCATCCGCTGCATCCTGAACGATATCCGCTGCTTCCTGTGCTTCGAACAGTGACAGTGACTCTCCGCCTGTGATGTTCATAAGAACACCCTGCGCGCCAACGATTGACGTTTCTAAGAGAGGACTTGAAATTGCTTTTTTAGCTGCTTCAACTGCGCGGTTTTCGCCAGCTGAAATACCGATGCCCATTAATGCAGAACCCTGGTTTTGCATAATAGTTTTAACGTCCGCAAAGTCAAGGTTAACTTCACCGCTTACAGCGATAAGGTCAGAAATACCCTGAACACCTTGACGTAATACGTTGTCAGCTTCTTTAAATGCTTCCATCATCGGTGTAGATTTATCTACGATATCTAATAAGCGATCATTTGGGATAATAATCAGAGTATCAACTGCTGCTTTCATCTGCTCAACACCTGCAGCAGCCTGCGTTTGTCTCTTTCTTCCTTCAAAGCCGAATGGGCGTGTAACAACACCTACAGTAAGTGCACCCATTTCTTTAGCGATTTTAGCAACGACTGGTGCTGCACCTGTACCTGTACCGCCGCCCATACCAGCAGTTACGAATACCATATCCGCACCCTGGATTGCATCTTCGATTTGTTCGCGTGATTCTTCTGCTGCTTTTTTACCGATGTCCGGATTAGCACCGGCACCTAAGCCGCGTGTTAACTTTTCACCGATTTGGATTCTTGACTCAGCTTTAGATAAGTTTAGAGCCTGTCCGTCAGTGTTGATTGCGATAAACTCAACATTTGACATTCCATCCTCGATCATGCGGTTAACGGCATTATTACCGCCGCCGCCAACACCGATAACTTTTAACGTCGCCATGTGATTGAAACCTTGTTCAAATTCTAACATTAATCTTTCCTCCCAAATGTACTTCTACTCAAATAGATTTTTAAATATTTTTTTAACTTTACTGCCAAAATCGCCTTGCTCTTTCGGTTCTTTATCTACCCGTTCAGAGTTAGTCCCGGCGTCATCATAAGTGTAATCTTCGTATTCGTCATCGGCAGCATTATCATCAGCCTGTGATTCTTCAATACTGTCTTCATCAGGATAATTATAATCATCTTCGTATGAACCTTCATCATGATCTTCATCCCGATTGACCTGAAGCTCGTTCTCTTCTTTGCGTTTTGCAAACAGTCCTGTAAAGAAGTTTGCAGGCTGTGCTTCCTGTTCGTCATTCACTGCATTTTGTGAATCTGTTTCTGGATAGTCATCATAATTATCAATTGTAACATATTCCAGTAACTCATCAAACATTATTCCGCTTGATAAAACAGAGATTGCACTTGAGAATTCAGGTTTTCTTGCACCCATCTGATTCGGTATATGAACTCTTACTTTTTCAGCAACTAAATCCTGCATCAATTCTTTGACGCCGCGGATATTTGCAGTACCGCCTGTCAGAACAAAACCGCCCTGTACATTATTAATACCGTTCTTAGCCAGGTCTTCAAATACACTCATGAATGTATCCTCGACAACGAGTTCGATGACATCAGCTAAGTCTTTTGAAGTTACTTCTGCCGGTTCACCCGAGTCATTTTGCTGAAGCATCATTTTTTCATCGTCACTTGCAAGATCAAAAAATGCATGTCCGTACTGTTCTTTTGCCTGGTCCGCTTCATCGTATGTAGTATTAAACTCATCGACTAAATCCAGCGTAATATCACGGCCGGCAAGACCTATGCTGTTAGCATATTTTAAAGCACCGCGTTCATAGTAAGCAAACTGAGTTAAATCGAGACCCATATCAATAACGACAGCACCAAGTTCAATCTCAGCATCTGTCAGCACGTGCTGATAGTTTACCGCATCTGAATAGACATCCAAAATAGTTAAGCCTGCTGCTTCAACACATTTAACGATATTTATAAGCAGTGTGCGGTTTGCAGTGACTACTCCTGCTTTAACTGCAAGACTTTCTTCTGCGATCATTTCTTTCGGATCGTTTACTTCATGCAGACCGTCGACTACGAATGACACCGGATAAACGCTGACTACTTCGTTCTGGCCTGCCATATCCTGCATTCTTACATTTTCGAGCAGTTCTTCAATATGTTCGCCGGTAATCTCCGTCGCTTCCCCGCCGAAACGTATTGCATCTTCTGTGAACTGAATGTGAGTATCCGCGATTGGAATTTTCACAAACACTTCTTCAATATCTACACCTGAAGCAATTTTCGCTTTTTTAATTGTATCTATAATTGCATTTTTAGCCTGATCAAAATCGTTGATCATCCCTTTAGAAACCCCATCAGTGAAGGTTTGGCCGGTACCAATAACATTCACACCGTTGTGAAATTTTTCCCCGACCACTACTTTGACACTAGACGAGCCGATATCAAGGGCAACATAATAATGTTCCTTCACCTTATTGCCTCCTACACAGCCATTTTCATAATACTATTTCTAGTTTACATTATACTCTGATTAATGTGAACTATTTCAAAAAATTTGTTTTACTTTATCTGTTTTTATTCTTCGGCAGCACTGTCTATTTCACCCAGTGCTGATCTTACACCGTCGAGCGCTTCATTTATATCTTCGATGTAGCCGACCTGCGACGGTTCATTATAAATATTGTCTTTAATTTCACGTGCATCGGCACTGTCGTACGGCAGATAGCTCGTGCCGACTTCCATATCTATTATACCGCCGGTCTCATCACCGATTTCCTGACGGATACCGATATAGTAATTCATTTTATCACTAAA
>CANRKV010000142.1 GCA_947631305.1 uncultured Jeotgalicoccus sp. | reverse complement strand
CTCGAAAAAGCTGACGGGAAATTAATACTGCCTGTTGACGTTGTTGCCGCTTCAGAATTTTCAAATGAAGCAGAACATCATAATGTATCAGTGGATAACATTCCGGATGATATGATGGCACTCGATATTGGTACAGAAACAGTTAAGTTATACGAAGAAGCACTTAAAGGTGCGAAGACAGTCGTCTGGAACGGACCGATGGGCGTCTTTGAGATGTCAAACTTTGCCCAGGGTACAGTCGGCGTCTGCCAGGCAATCGCAGAACTTGAAGATGCGGTGACTATTATCGGCGGCGGTGACTCGGCGAGCGCAGCGCAGGTACTTGGATTTGCTGATCAGTTCAGCCACATTTCAACAGGCGGCGGCGCATCGTTAGAATATTTAGAAGGTAAGGAATTGCCGGGTCTGAAGGCAATCGATAACGCTGAGGAGGAGTAAGTCATATGCGTACACCATTTATTGCAGGAAACTGGAAAATGAATATGACAGTATCAGAAGCATCGGATTTTGCTGATGAACTGTTAAAGCTTGATCTGAAGGAAGGCGTAGAGGCAGCAATTTGTGCGCCTTTTATCGACCTGCCTGTACTTGTTGAAAAATTTAAAGGTACAGATGTTAAAATCGGAGCACAGAATGTGTACTATGAACAGAGCGGTGCATTCACGGGAGAAATCTCAGCTCCAATGCTTCAGAATTTAGGCATTGATTACGTTATTGCAGGACATTCTGAACGAAGAGAACTTTTCGGAGAATCTGACAGTGACGTTAATAAAAAAGCGCATGCTGTTATTGATGCAGGTATGGTACCGATTATCTGTGTTGGTGAGACAGAAGCAGAGCGTGACGCAGGTGAGCATGAAGTGAAAGTTGCTGTTCAGGTCAAAGCAGCGCTTGAAGGTATTGCAGCTGAAGCGGCAGGCGAACTTGTTATCGCTTATGAGCCGATCTGGGCGATTGGTACAGGGAAAAGTGCGACGAGTGATGATGCTAACGCAATGTGCCGTTCAATCAGAAGTGAAATTGAAAAACTTTATAACGATGTAACTGCAGAGCGAGTGCGTATTTTATACGGCGGTTCTGTTAAGCCTGCAACGATTGAAGACTTAATGTCTAAAAGCGATGTAGACGGTGCGTTAGTCGGCGGAGCTTCACTGAAGACGGAAGATTACACGGCGTTAATTTCAGGAGCGGCACAATGAACAAGCCTGCTGCCTTAATTATTCTGGACGGTTTTGCTGAACGTGATGAAACGTTCGGCAACGCAATTGCACATGCAGAAATGCCGAATTTTAAAAGATATAAGGAAGAGTATCCGCATGCAAGCTTAAGTGCATGCGGTCTCGATGTCGGTCTGCCTGAAGGGCAGATGGGCAACTCGGAAGTGGGTCATTTAAATATTGGTGCAGGACGTGTTGTGTATCAGAGTTTAACGCGCATCAACAAGTCGATTGAAGACGGCGGGTTTCACGAGAATGAAGTGCTGTTAAGCGCGCTGAAACATGCGAAGTCAAATAACAGCAAACTGCACATTATGGGGCTGTTGAGCGACGGCGGTGTACATTCTCATTACAGCCATCTGTTTGAAGTTTTGAAAATGGCGAAAATCAATAATCTTACTGATGTACACGTGCATGGATTTTTAGATGGGCGCGACGTGAGTAAAGCGTCGGCATTAACATACATAGAAGAAACGGAGCGTCAGTTTGCGGACATTGGTGTCGGCAGCTTCTCAACAATCAGCGGGCGCTACTACGCGATGGACCGCGACAAGCGCTGGGAACGCGAACAGCTTGCGTACGATGCGCTGGTTCACGGTAAGGGAACGGTATTCCCGACTGCTGCTGCGGGTGTTGAGGCAAGTTACGCTGATGAAGTATTCGATGAATTCGTTGAGCCGTTTATCGTTAACGGGTCGGGGACGGTCGGTAATGATGACGCAGTTATTTTTATTAACTTCAGACCGGACCGTGCATCGCAATTGTCGGAAGCATTTACAGCTCCGGCATTTGACGGTTTCGACTGCGGTGCTGCAATCGAAAATTTGAAGTTCGTTACATTTACACAATACAGCGAAGCCGTGATGGCGGATGTTGTGTTTGAGAAAATGGACCTGGTTAATACGCTGGGTGAAGTCGTGTCTGATGCCGGGAAAACTCAGCTGCGTATTGCGGAGACTGAAAAATATCCTCACGTTACGTACTTTATGAACGGCGGACGTCACGATGAATTTGACGGTGAATCGCGTATTTTAGTCAATTCACCTAAAGTTGCGACTTACGATCTGCAGCCGGAAATGAGTATTTATGAAGTGACGGACCAGCTGCTTGGCACCTTGGATGATGAGAATCTCGACATGGTGATTTTAAACTTTGCGAATCCGGACATGGTCGGCCACAGCGGCATGCTTGAACCGACGGTCAAAGCGCTTGAAGCGGTAGACGAATGTCTCGGTAAAGTAGTCGATAAAATTATCGGTCAGGGCGGAACTGCGATTATTACAGCCGATCACGGCAACGCTGACGAAGTGGTGACAATGGCAGGCGAGCCGATGACGGCACATACGGTCAATCCGGTGCCGGTGATTGTAACTGACCAGTCGATTATGCTGCGTGAAGGCGGACGTTTATCCGACTTAGCACCGACGATGTTAGATATAATGAAGATTAATCAGCCGGAAGATATGACAGGTAAGAGCCTTTTAATTAAAAATACGTTATAATAAATTCGAACTTAACTAATAAAGGAGTAGGATGACATGCCATTAATTACAGATGTATATGCACGTGAAGTTTTAGACTCTAGAGGAAACCCGACAATCGAGGTTGAAGTGTTAACAGAAAGCGGCGCATTTGGCCGGGCACTCGTTCCTTCAGGCGCTTCAACAGGGGAACATGAAGCGGTAGAACTTCGTGATGGTGATTCATCACGCTTCTTAGGCAAAGGTGTAGAGCAGGCAGTAGAAAATGTTAACTCAATTATCGCACCTGAATTAATCGATGGGGAATTCACTGTGCTAGAGCAGGTTTCAATCGATAAAATGCTTATTCAGTTAGACGGGACGAAAAATAAAGAAAAATTAGGGGCTAACGCTATCTTAGGTGTATCGATTGCCGTAGCGAAAGCAGCAGCAGATGTTCTCGGCCAGCCTTTGTATAAATACTTAGGCGGATTTAACGCAGTACAGCTTCCTGTACCGATGATGAACATTATTAACGGCGGCGAGCACGCTGACAACAGCATCGACATTCAGGAATTTATGATTATGCCTGTCGGCGCATCTACTTTTAAAGAAGCACTGCGCATGGGTACGGAAATTTTCCACCACCTTGCGAAAGTTTTATCAGCTAAAGGCTACAGCACTGCAGTCGGCGACGAAGGCGGATTCGCTCCAAACCTGAAATCAAACGAAGAAGCCTTGGAAGTAATCGGTGAAGCAGTAGCAGCTGCAGGTTACGAACTCGGTTCTGACATCGTACTTGCGATGGACGCAGCATCAAGCGAATTCTTCAATAAAGAAACGGGCAACTACGAGCTTAAAGGCGAAGGTAAAACATATTCATCTGAAGAACTTGTTAACTGGTACGGCGAACTTGTCGGTAAATACCCAATCATTTCTATCGAAGACGGCTTGGACGAGAACGACTGGGCAGGCACGAAATTACTAACTGACAAAATTGGCGATAAAGTCCAGCTTGTCGGAGACGATCTGTTCGTTACAAACACTGAGAAATTAGTTCAGGGAATTGAACAGGGCGTTGCAAACTCAATATTAGTTAAAGTAAACCAAATCGGTACGCTGACAGAAACATTCGAAGCAATCGAAGTCGCACAGCGCGCAGGATACACAGCAGTCATCTCACACCGCTCAGGTGAAACAGAAGATACGACTATCGCTGACATCGCTGTAGCAACAAACGCCGGTCAAATCAAAACAGGCGCACCATCACGCACGGACCGCGTAGCTAAATACAACCAATTACTCCGCATCGAAGACGAATTATACGAAACAGGTACATACAAAGGCCTGGCATCATTCTACAACTTGAATAAATAATTGATGTAAGCGGAAAACCCCTCGTGAGAGGGGTTTTTGTTATTTGTGTGGGGATATGAACGGGGTTGGATTAAAAAGTGACGAAAATAATACGCAAAAATACAAAAAGTGTATTAGTAATTAGATAAATGTCTATACTAATTCGAAATTCACAACGAAACACATTAGTGAGGATAAAAACTAGATAACTAATGCGTTTATCACCTTAAAACACATTAGTGAGGGGGAAATTAAGAAGACCAATGCATAAACAAACGAAAAACACATTAGTTACTAAGAAAATCGCTGCACTAATGCGAAATTCAACGAAAAACACATTAGTTATTAAGAAAATCGCTGCACTAATGCGAAATTCAACGAAAAACACATTAGTGAGAATGA
>CANRKV010000141.1 GCA_947631305.1 uncultured Jeotgalicoccus sp. | reverse complement strand
GAACCGAGCACGAGCGGCGGATCATTTTCATTATGTCTGTTCGGGATAAATAAATCTCTGTGATTTAATCCCGCAGTTTTAATTTTAACGATGACTTCGTCGTCACCCATTTTATCCTGTTCAATTTCACCAAACTGAATACCTTCTAAACTCTGTACACCTTCATGATATATAGCTTTCATTCAAAATAACCTCCTTCGTAATCTCTTACTTTGTCGGTTTGACAGTTACGCCGCCTGCTTCACTGGATAATGTCCAGTTAGCTGACAGCATGTTCTCTAAATCTTTCTCCTGATCAGCTGAAATCTCAAGACCTGAAATTACAAACTCCTCCACCTGGTAATCCTCTTCGGCAAATTTACCGAACTTCATTTTAATTAAGTTTTTCAGACCGTTGAAAGTCAGGAATTTAACTTTGTAGCCGTCGTTGATAATTGCCTCAAAGTCAGCATTTTCACTCAGTTCCACCAGCGCATCAAAGTCCATATTCTCCTTGACTGCTCTGAATTCCTCAAGCTCATTTGATTTAATATTTTTAATAATTTTATCGTTCTTAATGCCATTGCTTCTCAGCGTTTCAATCGCATAAGCTTCCATTAACGTAATCGATTCCATGTGTGTGCCTCCTAAAATAATGTTATCGCTATTGTATCATTTAGCGTGTTTTATGAAACGATAAATGGCTTGATGCGGGGAGATTCGCGCTGTAATTTTGGTTTATCAGCGCTCATGCGGTTGAATAACCATTTACGACCGCATGAAGGACTCACAAGCAGATGAATATTAACTTACGACCGCATGAACGAGCCACATGCAGATGATTCGTCATTTGCGACCGCATGAGGATTACCTAACAAATATATTTAAGGGTATATACAGTCTAAAGCTGCTGCACTCACAATAAAAACAAGGAGTATGATAAGAATGGATAGTCATTACATAACAGTTAACAACGTCAAACTGCATTACGTAACAGGCGGCAAGGAAGATGGTCCGGTCTGTCTGCTGCTGCATGGTTTTCCGCAAAGCTGGATTACATGGCGAAAGGTAATTCCTCATCTCGAAGCACATTATAAAATTATCGCTGTGGATCTCCGTGGATATGGAGATTCCGACAAACCTGCAGGCATTGAAAACTACACGAATAAGATTATGGCAGAAGACATCGCTGAAATTCTCCATGCACAAAATGTCACGAATGCTTATGTTGTCGGTCATGACCGCGGTGCACGTGTTGCCCGCAGACTGGCCTATGACAAGCCTGAGTTAATTAATCGTCTTGCTCTCATTGAAATTATGCCAATGGAATATGTGTATTCATTGTCCGCCGAGGAAGCTGCGAAGAAATATTGGCACTGGGTATTCCAGGTGGTACCTGATTTACCGGAAACGTTAATCTCAGGCAAAGAAGAAGAATATTTAAAATTCCTTTTAAGTCGCGGGGATGGTTTATTCGAACTATTAAATTTAGATGGATCTTGGAGTAAATATCTCGCACACTGGAAACAGCCCGGTGCAGTGAAAGCAGCGCTAAGTGATTACAGAGCTTCGTACAAATTCGATTTACCGGAGTATCAGGAGAAAGTTGAATCAGCAGATAGATTAAATATAGACACACTGCTGCTCTGGGCGGAAAAAGGAAATCTGTCAGGACTGCCGGTTGAAGACATATGGAAGAAATCGATTAATAATGTGACAGGATATGAACTTAAAAACTGTGGTCACTATCTGCTTGAAGAAAAAGGCGAAGAAGTTGCACAGTATATTCTTGAATTTGATCAATAACAAAGATAATAAGACAAAGGAGAACTTATATGGATATCGATACAACATTTCATGTGGATACGGATGCTGGAGGACGTGATCCGGACAGCTACAGCCCAACTTTAAAAAGATTTCATAAGCTGCTATGGAGTAAACCTCTTATAAATGGAAAATTTCTTGAATTAAAAGACGATTATAAAGGGCCCTATAGAGGCTCGTACTTATATCATCATTCTGATCTGGGAGAGTTTTTCTTGGGCAGCGATGCGATTACACATTCTTACCGGAACCAGAGAAAATTTAAATGGATTACGGAACAAATTCCTGAACATGTAGATGAATTGTATGATGCAGGCTCAACAATCGGTGCTTTTACTTTATTTCCTAAAAAACAGATAGATGGAAAAAATAATATCAATCAGGCCAGAGGTATGGACCCGTTTATTAATGACCGCTTTGACTTAACATTAGAGTGTATTCGTCGTTATTATAAGGGTGAAGATAGTCCTTTATATGAGACGTTTTTAAGATATCATGAGTTCTTTGATTTGTTTGAGAACTTTGAAGGATATGTACAATTCTTCTTATTAGAGGATTTGTTAGATGAAAATCAAAATATCAAATTCTATCTTCCATTTGATAATTTTGAATCCAAGCCCGATTTTAAAGATATAAATGAATATCTTATTTATAAGGAGAAAACATTAGAGTTCATCACTGCGAGAAATAAACGTATTGAAAAGGCTATTGAGTCTCGAATGAGCTAGACTATAAATATTTCTCAAAAATATAATCGAGTTTCTATATTTAAAAATATATAATTCCACCGCTCATCGAATTTAAGTATTGTATAATGTAATAAAACACACGTGAATAATTACACCATTCAGTTTAAGGGGGATTCACATGGTATTTAAAAGTTACATAGATTTCTGGAAACGTACTTTCGACTTCAGCGGAAGATCGACCCGTGCTGATTTTTGGGTTCCTTTTTTAACTCATATTTTTATCTTTCTTTTCGTTTTTTACTTTGGAGCAATAATAGATGTTCCGCTTGCGAGATATGTTGTACTGATTACAATGGTTCCTTCATTTACTGTAATGGCAAGACGTCTGCATGATACAAATCGTACGATGCTGTTCGCGATTCTTTTTCCTATCAGTGCTATCGCTGCACCGTTCGGAGCTATTGCAGCTTTTATCGGAATGTTTGCCTGGGCGGGTACTGATGGTGATCCTCAAGTTGGTGTAGTATTAATAATAAGTACATTGAGTCTCATTTTAGGGACGATAGTTTCTCTGTACAGTTTAATTCTATTCATCCTGCCCGGTAATAAAGAACCGAATAAGTATGGTTCAGGCGGCAGCTGTATAACATCAAATCCGAATGCTTAACAAACGAGTTTCATTCTTATGTGCAATTCTAGAGCATAATTGTTTAATTTTCTGAATATTATGATAAAATTTATTTAAAGGCGTTAATATTCAGGAAGGGAGAAGAAAATGATGAAGAAAGTTTCGTGGTCAAGATTGATGTTCGTTACAATGTTGAGCTTTGTATTGGCTTTGGCGGCATGTGGCAATGATAGTACATCAAACGAAGAGTCAACAGACGGCTCGGAGGCTACTACAGAAGAGGCAGCGGATGACACGGAAACTGCAAGTGAAGATTCAGAGGAATCAGCAGAAGACTCGGAAGAAGCAACGGATGACTCAGAGGCTGCAACAGAAGAAAGTGCTGAGTCTGAACCTAAAGTTACTGAGTTTGAACCGGCATTCCCGGAACAAACAAGAGCACCTGCAGTAGAGACTGAGACAGAATTGGATGTGGAAGTTGTTGCTGAGGGTCTTGGCGTATCCTGGGGAATGGAGGAGTTTGATACAAACCGCATACTTGTGACGCAAAGAGATGAAGCAGAACTTCTTATTGTAAATCTTGAAGATGGTTCTGTTTCAGATCCAATCGAAGGGACTCCGGAAGTAAATAACGAAGATCAGGGTGGTTTACTCGATGTAGCTGTTGCACCTGATTTTGAAGAATCAAGATTAGTATTTATGACATTTGCTCAAGATGTTGATGAGGGTACATTAACTGCTGTTGGTAAAGGTGTGTTGTCAGAAGATGAGACTTCGCTTGAAGATTTTGAAGTCATCTTCCAGGCAGAACCGGCTTACGATGGTACCTTACACTACGGCGGACGTATTATGTTTGATGATGATTCCAACCTATTCTTAACAACTGGTGAGCGTTCAGATGATCCAATTCGCGAACGTGCACAAGACTTGGATGCTTATTTAGGTAAAGTAATTCACATTACACAAGACGGGGAAGCAGTAGATTCGAATCCATTTATCGAAGATGAAGACGCACTAGATGGTATTTACAGCTACGGTCACCGTAATATTCAAGGTGTGGATTTCCACCCTGAAACAGGAGACTTATGGATTGTTGAATTCGGTCCGCAAGCCGGGGATGAGCTGAATATTGTTGAACCAGGTTCTAACTATGGATGGCCAATTGTTTCTTATGGTATCGAGTACACTGGTGAATTAATCAATGAAGGTATTTCAGAACATGACGCGCAGGGCTTTGTTGAACCCAGATATTATTGGGATCCGACAAGTGCACCAAGCGGTATGTCATTCTATGATAACGATGCAATTCCTGAATGGGAGAACAACTTGTTCATCGGTGGTTTAGCGCCGAACTATATTGTCCGTGTCGTTATTGAAGATGACA
>CANRKV010000140.1 GCA_947631305.1 uncultured Jeotgalicoccus sp. | reverse complement strand
AAAGCATACTTGCTGTTCACTTTGACTGCTTTAAATTCTACTGTCTCACCTTTTAAAACATCCGGTAGAAATACCGGATAGCCGTCGACTTTAACAATCCCCATTCCTTCATGGGTATAGTCCTCTACGACTGCCTCATAGTTTTTATTTTTAGTTATTGCATTCATGTTAAAACCTCTTACTTCATTAATTTTAAAGCTTTACCCGGAATGTGCTGAAGCCGTCGCCGCAATCTTCTAAATGCTCTATCGGCAAGCCATCCGTATGTTCCTTCGCTGCTGTTGCCGTTGTAAATATATACGTATCATGCGGAATAATCGTCATCGGATTACGGTAGCTGAATGTCTCACCGCTCTTTATATATTCGGTCACAATATCCCGTACCGAAATATCCGATTCATATAATATTTCTGCATCTCTTAAAAATGGTGCATAAGCTACTTTATAATTATTTGCCGGGACGATAAACTCATCTGTATCTTTTATCGGTACACCTTTATACATCAGATTAATGACCCGTCCTGAATCATTAATCTGATGTGCAGAGCTTTCATAGCGTGCCTGTTTTGTCAGGTCGAACGTATAGTCCAGATCAAAAAATGTATCGAAGTTGTAGCCTGGAAAACCGTAGCGCGAATTATTCGGCTGCAGTATTTCCTCACCGTCATAATCATTAAACGACGACGCTGCCCACTCGAGCCATTCTTTCAGCACTTTACCTGTAATTCTAATAATCAGCAGTGTATTCGCATGTTTATAAATATCGATACTGTCTGCAATAGTCATTTCTCCCGCAGGAATATCAGTATAATCATGCGCACCGTCACGTCCTACTTTTACCGCCGAATTAAAACCAATAATCGGGGTATTACTATCTTTCAGTTCTGCCCGCTCTTTTGCAAACCATACTGTCGCTTCCGAGACGAACTGCACACCTCGCGATGGAATTACTCTCGTGAAGTAAGTATTCAGCGGATAGTCTGTTTTACCGATTGGCAGTTCTAAATAATTCAGCACCCGTTCATGATCTTTCTGGTAATCAGCCAGTTCATCGTCTTTTAAGACGATATCTTCGGCATTAATTAATCTGCTGTCTGCCTGTCTGACGTGCCATGCCTCCGCGCTGTACTCGAGCTCAAAACTAAGCACTCCCAAGTGGCTTGCAGACACTCCCGGCTGCACCATCGGCAGATTATTGAACGTTCCTCTGTCACTATCAATACGGTCGTCCTCAATCAGCAGATTGCCGTTCGGGAACACATCGTGAGTATGTCCGAAAACAATTCCATCTATGTCTTCCATCATCGCCATTAACACAGCCTGGTTCTCTCCAAACTGCGTTAAATCATTATCCGCATTACTCATTCCTGTATGAGACAGCAGAATAATAATATCAGCGCCTGCAGTTTTCAGCTGTGCTGTTGTTTCTTTGACTGCTTCAGTCATCGGTTCAGCGTTTACTCTGCCTTCAAGGTGGAATTTATCCCACTTTAAAATCTGTGTCGGCACAACACTTAAAAATCCAACTTTAACCGTACCCTCTTCTGTCTCGATTTCTTTAATGTAACTGCCTCTTACCAGTTCCTTTAAAGGATTATCCAGAAAATCCACATTCGAATTCACAATCGGTACAGTGACCTGATTATAAAATTCATTTAAAAAAGGCAGACCAAAATTAAACTCATGGTTGCCTAATCCGATAACATCGTACATCTCATTAATAATACCCGGGACGAGGGCCTGTCCTGCACTCACGCTGTCGTACTCACTCCAGACGTCACCCTGCAGCAAATCGCCGTTGTCCACCGTTATGACCGTCTCACGGTCATTCATTGCTTTGTATTTATCAATATATGTTTTAAACTTCAATAATGCATTTTCTTTAGGTTCATTATCAAAATAATTATACGGATAAATTGCGCCGTGCACATCCGTAGTTGCAAAGACCGTCAGCTTCAATATATTCACCTCATAAATTGATATGTAACCGGAACTACGCGTCTTCAGGTTCCAAAAGTGTATACCCCTTATCTTCACTGTACAGCTCATTATAAAACTCATTCGACACTCTTATTTTCAAAAATTCTTTTAAGTTTTTAAAATGAGCCGGCAGAACACCGCCGAATTCACCGTCCAGATTCAGCTGTACTTCATCGTAAGAAGTAATTCTGACATCCTGTGCTTTATAATAATGCACTTTCGGATGTTTTAAATGCTCCCCGCGTGTTGCGAGCGATAAAATATGACCGAACTCCGCAAGATTAACATTTTCAAGAATCAGCAGTGAAAAATAGCCGTCATTTAATTTTGCATTCGGCACCAATTTCTCAAAGCCGCCGATGGAGTTAGTGAGCCCAAGCAGAAAAATCATCACTTCGCCTTCAAATAATTCACCATCATGTTCAATACGTAAATTAATGCTGCGCATTTGCGGAATCAGTTCAATGCCTTTGACATAATACGCGAGAGAGCCGATTACTGCTTTTAATTTGCTCGGCGCTTCATAGGAGACTTCAGTGATTTTACCCCCGCCAGCAATATTCATAAAATACTTGCCGTTCATACTGCCGAGATCCACTTTGCCTGTTTTACCGTTTAAAATAATACTGACTGCTTCATCAATGTCATTTGGAATTTTAAGGGCACGTGTGAAATCATTGACCGTTCCCATTGGGATAATTCCAATTTCCGGGCGTTCATCGTATTCCGCGAGACCGTTAATGACTTCATTAACCGTACCATCTCCACCGGAAGCGACAATCAAATCGAAACCATGTTCACATGCGAACCGCGCAGCATAAGTCGCATCATTCGGTCCCGTTGTTACATGAGTGCTTGTAATATAACCTGCATCTTCAAAACGCTTCAGCACCGCAGGCAGTTTTTCCTGAAAACTTTCTTTGCCGGCAGTGGGATTGTATATTATTCTCGCTGTTTTCATGAATATCTCCTCTACATATGAAATTATACGCTCGTCAAATGATCTCCTTCATTTTTAATCATTTGAAAGAGACGATATTTACGCTCATCGTATTCGGCTTCTGTCACTTCATTTTTAACAAGTGATTTCTTTAAATTTTTAAAATCGCTGCAGGATTGTTCATTCGTCAGCAAATGCTCGGTGCATATTAATATATCGTTCTTTTTACCGCTCGCACTGCTCATAAATATCATGTTTATGTTCTGTCCGTCGACAACTTTTCTCATGACCATATCATCCCTGAAATAATCGGAAAAATGATTGACGTGAACATAGCCTTCAGCAATTAAAATATCCGCAAGATTCCTTACATCATCATATGATTTAACGATAAAAAGAATATCCATATCACAATTATAAGGAATCTTTGCGAGCTTTGATGAGCCGATATGATGAACTTCAATAATAATTGACTTGAAAAAATTCAATATTTCGAAAGCCTGCTCTATATATTTATCTTTAATATTTATATTTAACTTGTTTATACTCATACAATCATCCTAAAATAATGTCTTACTTTCGTAATTCATGTATAATAATATTTAAAAGTATTATGTTGCCAACATTATATCATATGTAATGCTTTGGGATATTATTATTTGAGGAGATACCATGAAAAAAGCTTTAGTGATTATACTATTTTTATTGTTTGCTGTCGGAATATATTTCAACTTTATGCATACAGGTCCAATCTTCACGGATGAAGCCGCTGAAGATACTGCCAATGACACTGAAGTTGCTGAAGACGCACAGCAGGAATCAGACGACACTGCAGAAGAAGAGAGCGCAACAGAAGAACCAGCTGATAATACAAATGGTTTAGCATTTAACGAAACAGTTATTCAGGAAAAATACGACGAACGCGTAAGCAGCAACGAGCAGCTCATCGTTGATGTGCTGCTTCCGGCACATTACAACGGAGACTTCACTGAACGTCTGAACGATCAAATCGGTTCAGACACAGTCCAGTTTAACCAGCTTGAACTGCCGGCGAACACGACGGATATAAACGAGCTGACAGTTAATGACAACAGCGATGTTGTCATTCTCGATGCACTGCAAATTGCAGATTATGACGCCGAAGTTCTTCCTCAAAGAAACTTAAGAAATTTAACTAATGCATACATGGATCTATATAACGCTGATAAAACAGTGATTATTTTAGGTAATCCTAATGCACATGAGGATGAAAACCTTGCAGCTGAACTTGAAAGCGATGCTGTGTATTTCACAGAAAATGATTATTTCTATATCGACAACCAGGAAGTTATAACGGAAAATCCGTATGACAGCGAAACACTTAACCCTGCATTGGAAGATGAAATGATCAGCAATATTACAAACTATTTACTGCAGTAATAGTTAAAAGGAACTGGGAAATTTCCCGGTTCCTTTTTTTGTGTTGTCTGATACGGTTTTGCCGGGTCATTGTCGAAGTCACAGTGACCCGAAAAATGCCTCATCGGATCATTGTTGAAACCACAGTGACCCGGCAAACGCTCCATCGGGTCATTGTCGAAGCCACAGTGACCCGAAAAAC
>CANRKV010000139.1 GCA_947631305.1 uncultured Jeotgalicoccus sp. | reverse complement strand
AAAGCGGAATATGAAAAAGACGGTATTCCGATTCCGGAAGATATAATGGAATTTTTAAAATCGGAAACACCATACTAAAAGGTGAGGTTTTGTAAATGCGCGTGTCAAAAGAAGAACTATTCAATTTAATGAAAGATAAACTTCAAAAAGCAGGCTTAAAAGAAGATGCAGCGGCTGATATCAGTGATGTACTGACATTTGCTGATCACCGCGGTATTCATTCCCACGGTGCAGTACGCGTTGAGTATTATGCAGAACGTATCGCAAAGGGCGGCATTACGAACAATCCCGAATATAAATTTGAAAAGACAGGACCATCGACAGCGATTTTAGACGGTGATAACGGTCCCGGTCATCAGGTAGCAAAACAGGGTATGGAAAAAGCGATTGAAATCGCACGCGATAACGGTGTGGCTGTCGTCGGTATGACGAACATTTCTCATTCAGGCGCACTCGGCTACTTCGTTGAAGAAGCGGCGAAACAGGATATGGTAGCAATTTCTGTCTGCCAGTCCGATCCAATGGTTGTGCCGTTCGGCGGCACGGATCCATACTTTGGTACGAACCCGATTGCTTTCAGTGCACCGACAAATGACGAGCGTATTATTACGTTCGATATGGCAACGACGGTGCAGGCATGGGGCAAAGTGCTCGATGCACGTTCAAAAGGCAATGATATCCCGGACACTTGGGCTGTAAACGAGAAAGGTGAACCGACTACGAACTCAAGAGACGTTCACGCACTCGTTCCTGTAGCAGGACCGAAAGGTTACGGTTTAATGATGATGGTTGATATTCTGTCAGGCAGTCTTTTAGGACTTCCTCACGGTGTGCATGTTTCCAGCATGTACAAAGATTTATCTGCAGGCAGACAGCTTGGTCAGCTTCATATCGTTATTAACCCGGCATACTTTACAGATGTCGATGCTTTTAAAAAGCAGCTTTCTGTAATGCTGGATGAACTAAAAGAGCAGACACCTGCTCCAGGATTTACTGAAGTGAATTATCCGGGAGAACGCGGTAAAATGCGTGCGGATAAGTATGATGAAGAAGGCATCGAAATTGTCGATGAAATATATGATTACCTCGTGAGTGACGATATTCATTTTGATCGCTACCACGGCAAAAATAGATTTGCAGAATAAATATTAATGGAGGTACATGATGTTATATACAATTATTAAAGAAAATACGTATCAGGATTCCATCGTATTAATGCTTTTAAGCCAAAAATTAAGCGCTATGGACGGAGTGGACAAAGCTTCGGTAATGATGGGAACACCTGCGAACAAAGATATTTTTAAAGGTGCAGGACTAGGCACGCCGGAATTAGAAACAGCAAGTGCAAACGACATCGTTATCGTTGTCGACACTGAAGACGAGTCAAAAGTTGATGAAGTAAACGAAGCGGTTGATACTGAACTTGCCGGCGGCGGCGGTTCTGACGATTCTGCTAAAAGCAGTGAAGCACACAACTGGAAACGCGCTCTTGAACTTGCAAACAATCCAAACCTTGCAATGATTTCAATTCCCGGCACATACGCTGCGATGGAAGCTGAAAACGCAATTCGCAACGGTCTGCACGTATTCATGTTCAGTGACAACGTTCCTAAAGAAGACGAAGTTCGTCTGAAAGAACTTGCACACGAAAAAGGATTATTAGTAATGGGTCCTGACTGTGGTACTGGTATTATTCACAGCGTGCCGTTAGCATTTACAAACACTGTCGCACAAGGCGATATCGGTGTTGTCGGTGCATCAGGTACAGGAATCCAGGAAGTGACTACAATTGTTGACCGTTTAGGCAAAGGTGTAACAAATGCTATCGGTACTGGCGGACGCGACTTATCAACAGAAGTCGGTGCAATTACTATGCTCGACAGCATTAAAGCGTTAAACCAGGATCCAAAAGTTAAAGTTATTACTGTAATTTCTAAGCCGCCGGCTAAAGAAGTACAGGAAAAAGTAGAAAACCTTCTCCGCAGCATCGACAAACCTGTTGTTGCATTATTCTTAGGTGCTAAACCTGAATACCAGGAAGAAGCGATTTATCACGCTTATACTCTTGAAGAAGCAGCAGTAGCATCAGTTCAGCTGTCAAACGGTGAAGAAGTTAACTTCACACCATCTTCAATCGAAGGAATTAAAGCTGACTTTGATGAAAATCAAAAAGGCATTAAAGCTTACTACTCAGGTGGTACGCTTGCGAGTGAAGCAGCAATGATGATTAAACATTCACTTGGTGAAGAAGAAATTAAAGATGAAGGTTTCACTTATAAATCAGCATCACACGAAGTTATCGACCTTGGAGATGACATGTACACTCAAGGTAAACCTCACCCGATGATTGACCCTGAAAAACGTATTGAAAAATTAGAAACATCAGCTGACTCAGAAGATACTGCAGTAATTATGCTCGATAACGTTATCGGTTACGGTTCACACGCTGATATGGCCAGTGAACTTGCTCCGACAATCAAACGCATTACTGACAAAGCAGCTTCTGAAGAACGTTCATTAGCAGTTCTTGCAACTGTAGTCGGTACTGATAAAGATGCACAGGGCTATGATAAACAGCGCCAGATTTTAGAAGGGTCAGGTGCGGTAATCTGTGATACAAACGATCAGATGGTCCGTACAGCAATCGAATTAATCGGCGGCAAAGTTGCTCAGCCTGAAACAGCAATGAAATCATTCGACAAAGGTACTGAAGATCTGTCAGTAGACGAGAAAATGATGAGCCTGATTTCTAATAACCCAAGCGTTATCAATATCGGACTTAAGAGCTTCACTGAAGCTGTTGAAAACAGCGGAGCTGAAGTTGTACAGTTCAACTGGCGTCCGGTTGCAGGCGGCGATGAGAAGCTTATGAAAGTACTTCAATTCTTAAACAATTATGAAGGAGAGAATGTATAATGGCTTACCAAACTATAGATGAAGCAAACAAAGCAGTTGTTCAAAAAATGATTGGTTCAGCACCTTTCTTAACAGATGTTGTACCAGCGCACACAGTAATTCCGGAATTGACTGAGCATGTATTATTACATGCCGGTCCTCCGATTAAATATGAAAACATGACAGACCCGATGCAGGGTTCATGTGTCGGCGCTATTCTTTTTGAAGGATGGGCTGAAGACGAGCAGGGTGCACGTGAATTACTTGAAAACGGTAAAATCACATTCATTCCTTGTCACCACGTTAACGCAGTAGGACCAATGGGCGGTATTACTTCAATGAACATGCCTCTTGTTGTCGTAGTTAACAAAGAACACGGTAACGAAGCTTACTGTACTCTAAACGAAGGTATCGGCGCGGTTCTCCGTTTCGGTTCTTACAGTGATCAGGTTCTTACACGTCTTCACTGGATGAAAGATGTACTTGGACCGGTATTATCTAAAGCACTTAAAACTATGGACGAAGGCTTAAACGTTAACGTACTGGTTGCTAAAGCAATTGCTATGGGTGACGAATTCCACCAGAGAAACATTGCTGCATCATTAGCATTCTTAAAAGAAGTTGCTCCGGCAATTACGAGTCTTGAAGATGTTTCGCTTAAGGATCGTCAGGAAGTTATGCAGTTCCTTGCAGATACTGACCAGTTCTTCCTGAACGTTGCAATGGCAACGGCTAAAGCAATGACTGACGCTGCACGTACGATTGAACACGGTACAATCGTTACTGCAATGTGCCGTAACGGTGAAAACTTCGGTATCCGTATCGCTGGTATGGGTGACGAGTGGTTCACAGCACCAGTAAATACACCTCAGGGTCTGTACTTCACAGGATATTCTGCAGAAGATGCAAACACGGATATCGGTGACTCGGCGATTACTGAAACTATCGGTGTCGGCGGTATGGCGATGATCGCTGCACCAGCTGTTACACGTTTCGTAGGTTCAGGCGGTTTCAACGACGCGCTTGAAACTAGTAATAACATGGCTGAAATCACAGAACAGGAAAACCCTAACTTTATTATCCCGACTTGGGACTTTAAAGGTGCTCCAACTGGAATCGATGCACGTAAAGTAGTTGAATCAGGAATTCTTCCTGTAATTAACACAGGTATTGCACACAAAGTTGCAGGATTTGGTCAGATCGGTGCGGGTACAGTTAACCCTCCAATCGAATGTTTCGAAAAAGCAATTTCAGCTTACGCTGCAAAATTAGGTTTTGAAGCATAAATGATATATGAGTCAAGTGCGATCGGTGAGATCGCACTTTCCTTGTTAAAAACAAATAAAGCAATGCGTGTGCACAGTATTTTCAACAATGGTTTTAATATTGTTAACGATAAAAATGATTTGATTTTTATCGGCACTGACAAGAACGGTTATTTTCCGTTCGGCATTACGATAAATAAATATACAATGCACTATATAAAAGAAACACTGCACGTCGGAGATGTACTGAAGACTGATGCAAAGTCACTTAATCACAATGATTTTATGCTGACTAACAAGAATGCAGAAGTATTTTTATACAGTAAAGTTAATAAAAATAACACGGATAAAATAAAAAGTGTTGTCAGCTGCTATGATTTTTGCGACTATAATAGTAGTGACTTCAGCGGTGAGAAGCTGAATCGTATTCTTACGGATTTAGCGGATTCAGACGCTGACTTTCCTCTTGCGTATTTAGTCGGCAGAGG
>CANRKV010000138.1 GCA_947631305.1 uncultured Jeotgalicoccus sp. | reverse complement strand
GATAAACTCCGTAATTCCAACGAGATCACCTTCGTTTTCTCTATCTTCATCGTCGACAACGATAATCAGTTTTCCTTGTTTTAAATCTTCCAGTGCACTGTCAATTGAATCAAACATGAGTACCACCCGCTTTCTCAAAATTAAGCAGATGGTCGATATGTTTAATCATCATATCCGCTTCAATATTTACAATATCCCCGGAAGTTTTCTGACCAATATTTGTCTTATTTTGTGTTTCCGGAATGATATTTAAGATAAAAATATCTTCTTCAGGTTTGATATCAAATAACGTTAAGCTGATGCCGTCGATTGTCACGGAACCTTTTAAGGTCATATATCTCATCAATTTCCGGCTGCATTTTACGGATACTGCCAATGCATCGCCGTCATAACTTATTTTTTCAATAACGCCTGTACCGTCAACATGACCGGAAACGATGTGGCCGCCTAAGCGCTGGTCCAGTCTCATCGCGCGTTCCAGGTTCAGTATGTCGCCTTTTTGAATATCAGACAGCGACGTTATATCGCTCGTTTCATTTATGATTTCGACGAAAAACGAGTGCTCTTGAAGTTTTGTAATTGTTAAGCAGGCGCCGTTAACTGCGACGGAGTCACCTGTATTTAAATCGTCAAAAACAGTATTCTGTATTTCCATTTCAGTTAGTGCAGATGTTTTATTAATAGAAAGTACTGGTGAAGTTTGTTCGATTAATCCTGTAAACATGCTGGAGTCCTCCTGTAAGTAAGTTTGATGTCCGACTCGAGCTTTTCAACATGATGCAATATCAAATCCAGCTGACTTTGAGGGTCACCTTGATGGAGCTGATATTCAGAATAACCAAATATTTTCGGGGCAATGTAAATGATGAGGTCATCGAATAATTTTTCGTTTAAAAATTGAGTGTGGATGGACGAACCGCCTTCCACTAAAAGTGATGCTATAGCTTCTTCATATAATATATGGAGTATTTCAGTTAAATTATAATTTCCAAAGAAGATTTTTGCACGGTCTTTAAACTGCATATTCTCCTTGTTCTCGGTAAATATAATCGGTTTATGCGGATGATTGAATAGATTCATATCTTCACGCAGTGTTTGCGAGCCGAGCAGAATAACCGGTACCGGATGTTTACCGTTTTCAGATAAACGGGTCGTTAATTGCGGATTATCATTCAGCAGCGTGTGTCCACCAATCAGTATGCCGTCGTGGTGCTGTCTTAAGTTATGCACATCACGCCGTGATTCATCGTTGCTGACCCAGTGGCTGTCGCCATTCCTGTGCGCAATTTTACCGTCGAGGCTCATCGCGCTTTTTAATGTAATGAACGGGCGCTTATTTGCCAGTTGAATATTAAACGGCCGGTACAGTTCATCCACCTCGTTATTAACAAGATGAATCGTCTCAATACCGTGACTGTTTAACACCTTCAGTCCGTCGACTTGATCATTCGTATCCCGGTACGCGTAGTACACGTGTTTAATACCCGCTTCAATAATCGCATCGGTGCACGGCGGTGTTTTACCATGATGTGAACACGGTTCAAGTGTGACGTATATATCTGCACCACGTGCAGATTCGCTGCAGCTGTTCAATGCCGCACGTTCCGCATGAAGTTCTCCCGCTTTTAAATGTGCACCGTAGCCGATGATTCTGCCTTCTTTAACGATGACAGCACCGACCGGCGGATTGACCGCCGTTTGGCCGGCTGCCATATTGGCCATATTTACGGCCATATTCATATATCTGTTCAAGTTTTTACCTCCTGAATAAAAAATAGCGCCAGCGAATAAACTTATCCGCCGGCGCTAAAAAAATGTATGCTGAATTAACAAAGTGTTTCACACAATGTTAAATAAACGTATATAAAATGAATTTAAAAGACATTTTTACGCTGCTACATTATTCTCTCTCCCATCCAGACTTTAACTGTCGGCTTCAGACTTTAACTGAATCAGCCATACGGTATAAATACCGTACAGGTCGCGGGCTTTCTAAAAAGATTACCGCCGGTTGGGAATTACACCCTGCCCCGAAAGAATAGTATTCAGTTGAAAAACTCTTTATAAAATATAGTACATTACCCGGATAAACGCAATGTATTGAGATTTCTGATAATTAATTTAACTGCCTTTACTATGAATTAACCCACTAACCGTTTGGCCTTAAAGCATTATAGAATTTTTTTATCATATTTGATTTAAAAACAATATTTCATTTATTATATGAAGTGTTCTACCCTTGAACTATACATCCATAACAGGGGGAATTATAAAATGACAAATTATGAATATGATTTAGTTGTAGTAGGATCCGGTAACGCAGCGCTGAGTGCAGCGGTATCTGCGAGTGAAGATGATTTAAAAGTACTCGTTGTCGAAAAGGGGCCGCAGCACAAACGCGGAGGCAACTCATTCTTTACTGATGGTGCAATTCGTTTTGCATACAATGACCTTGAAGGATTAAGTAAAGTCGTAGACAACTTATCTGAAGAAGAATTAAAAGCAATAGAATTACCTGAATATGCTACAAAGGATTACCACGGCGACTTGATGAACGTTACTAAGAATAAGAGTAACCCGAGTCTCGCTGAACATTTAACAGGAAAATCATATGAAACTATTTTATGGATGAAAGAGCAGGGCGTTGAGTTCCAGCTGAATGAAAACCAGTTCTTTGAAAAAGGTGGAAAGAAAGCATTCTGGGGCGGCCTGCCGGTTAAAACAGTCGATAAAGGTATCGGTCTTGTAAAATCATTATTCAAAAAAGCTGAAGAAAACGGTGTGGACTTCTGGTACGCATCACCTGCTGAAAAACTTGAAAAAACAGATGGTAAAATTACAGGTGTTCACGTAAACAGTGAAGAGCACGGGAAAGTTCTCGTTAAGACTAAGTCAGTTGTTTTAGCAAGCGGCGGATTTGAAGCAGATAAAAAGAAACGTATGGAACACCTCGGCAAGCAGTGGGAAAACGCGATTGTCCGCGGCAGTGAGTATAACACAGGCGACGGTATTACAATGGCGCTTGAAGTCGGTGCAGTAAAAGCAGGGCAGTATGACGGCTGTCACGCACATACTACAGACTACAACTCACCTAAAACCGGTGACTACAGCAAACCCGGTGATATCTACAAGAAATCATCGTATCCATTAGGATTAATTGTTAACGTTGAAGGTGAGCGATTCGTCGATGAAGGTGCTGATTTCAGAAACTACACATATGCAAAATATGGTAAAGAGACTCTGAAACAAACTCAGCAGAAAGCATTCCAAATCTACGATACTCAAGTTAGAGATATGTTGAGAGTAGAGTACAACCTTGAAGAAGCAACAATGCTGAAAGCTGACACTATCGAAGAGCTCGCAGTGAAAATGGGCGTCGATAAAGAGAATTTCCTGGAAACAATTAACAGCTATAACGGTGCAGTGCAGGAAGGCGACTATAACCCAAGTGTTAAAGATGGTAAAGCAACAGTCGGCTTAACGCCGAACAAAACAAATTGGGCTCTTAAATTTAATGAAGGTCCATTTTACGCTTACCCGATTACTTGCGGCATCACATTTACTTTCGGAGCAATCAAAGTAAATAACCAGTCTGAAGTACTGGATGCGAATGATGAACCGATTGAAGGATTATACGCTGCAGGAGAAATGGTTGGAGATCTGTTCTACCATAACTATCCGGGCGGTTCAGGCTTAATGTCAGGATCTGTTTTTGGGAAAACTGCCGGAGACTCAGTTAAAGCTTACTTATCGGCAGTAGCGCAAGCTTAAGTTTAATAAAAAAGAAAGCATCCCCCGATGCTTTCTTTTTTACTGTATATTTCCCCACGAACGCATATGCTCAACGAATTTTTTGACTATAGTTAAATTCTCAAAATCCTCATTGTACATTATCCATGTATCTCTGCTTACTATCCTGCCGTCTTTCGATTCAACCTTTACTTTATACAGTTTATCCTCTTCTTTTAAACAAATTTCCGGTACGATTGCATATCCTAAACCGCTTTTCACCAATTCTTTACACGTATCGAGCCGATCTACTTCCATCTCTATACTTGCCGGAGAAGCATATTCAGTCGTCCACCACCGATTAATAATCTCTTTTAGCGAAGAATCTGTTCTGTAATCTATCTGCTTGTACGCAGGAAGCTTCTCAACTTCAATTTCACCCTGGGAAATAATATACAACGGTTCCTGATTTAATAAATGCTTGCGGCTCGGCCATTGATAATCTCTTCTTAAAATACCGATATGTACTGCTGAATCATTTAATAAACGATAAACATCCGAACTCACGCCCGTACTGACATTAAATCGGACTTTAGGATATTTATTTGAAAATGATTTAAGCAGATTCGGTAAAATATACTGGGCAAAGTTACTCGACACGCCAATTTTTAACGTACCCGATATTTCTTCATTCATATTGTTAATATTATCTTTGACCACCTGCAGCTCCTGCAGCATATTTTTTGCATACTGAACCAGATATTCCCCTTCGGAAGTAAATTCAACTCCCGTTTTTGTTTTAAAAATAATATCTGTATCCATTTCTTTTTCCAGATTTTTCAAACGGTAACTTAGTGACGGCTGAGAAACAAATAATTTTTCTGCTGTTTTAGTAATATTTTTTTCTTCATGAAGCAACTTTAATATTTTCCAATCTTTCTGATCCAC
>CANRKV010000137.1 GCA_947631305.1 uncultured Jeotgalicoccus sp. | reverse complement strand
GAATATAAAGGCGGCAGACAAAAAACTCCGCCGGAGCTCGGCGAACAGTTTGCACCGATCAGAAAGTTAATCGATGCTTACGGCATTAAACGTTTCGAACACGAAGACTACGAGGCTGATGATATTATCGGCACGTGGACGAAGCTTGCTGACGAAGAGAAGTTTGAAACTATCGTTATTACAGGTGATAAAGACTTAACGCAGCTCGCTTCAGAGCATACGAAAGTATATATTACGAAAAAAGGTGTTTCTGACATTGAGGTCTACACGCCGGAACACGTCGCGGAAGTTTACGACGGTCTCGTCCCGATGCAGATTATCGATCTTAAAGGTCTGATGGGCGATAAATCAGATAATATTCCCGGTGTTCCGGGTGTCGGTGAAAAGACTGCGGTTAAACTATTAAAAGAATACAGCAGTGTGGAAAATGTCCTCGATAATATAGAGAACATCGGCGGTAAGAAATTAAAAGAGAACTTAACGAACAATAAAGAGATTGCGTTAATGAGTAAAGATCTCGCGACCATTTACCGCGACATGACGTTTGACTTTAAACTCGAAGAGCTTAAATTTGCGAACGAAGATTCAGAAGAGAAATACGAGCTGTTTAAAGAGCTTGAATTTAACTCGCTGCTCGGAAATATGGCAGCGGCTGAAGTTGAAGAAGTGGCTTCATTTACTGCTGAACCGACGGACAGTTTAAACGACTTCGGTGATGATATCAGCATTTATCTTGAAGTGCACGACGACAACTATTTAAAAGCGAAACCTGAATATATCGGTATCGCGGATGCGGATTCTGTCTTAGTAAAACACGCATCAGAATTTGATGCTGACGAACTCAGCCAGTTTTTAAATACGCGTGAGTCCGTAACGACTTACGATTTAAAACGTCAGGTGGCTTTGTTGAATCATCTGAACGTTGAGTTCGATAACTTTACAGAAGACATTATGCTCGGCAGCTTCTTGTTAAATCCATCGAAGAAAATCATCGATGTGGCGGAAACTGCTGCACTATTCAACGTGTCGATTAACAGCGACGATTTCCACTACGGCAAAGGGCGCAATAAGAAAGACCCGGGTGCTGACGAAACGAAAGATTTCGTTGCCGATAAAGTCCAAGCGATTGAAAAAGTAGCAGAGCCGATGTCAGCCGAGCTGAAAGCTGATGAAATGTATGACTTATGGCAGGACCTTGAAATTCCGTTATCAAAAGTGCTCGTTCAGATGGAGCTTAAAGGCATTAAGATTAAAACCGACCGTCTGAAAGAGATGGAAGAAGAGTTAAGCGGACGCCTGCAAGAAATCGAAGAAAAAATCTACGGACTTGCCGGGGAAGAATTTAATATTAATTCTCCGAAACAGCTCGGGGTAATTTTATTTGAGAAACTTGAACTGCCTGCAATTAAAAAAACGAAGACGGGCTACTCAACAGCAGTCGATGTCTTGGAACAGCTGGCTGATAAGCATGAAATTATCGAACATATTTTAACTTACCGCACAATCAGCAAGCTCCAGTCGACATACGTTATCGGACTGCAGGGTGAAGTCACTGAGGATTCGCGTATTCATACACGCTTTAATCAGACGCTCGCACAGACGGGACGTTTATCGAGTGTGGAACCGAACCTGCAGAATATTCCAATCCGTCTTGAAGAAGGCCGCAAAATCCGCCAGGCATTCGTGCCGTCAAAAGAGGGTAATGTACTGCTCGGACTCGACTATTCACAAATCGAATTGCGCGTCTTAGCGGCAATTACGAAAGACGATTCGATGATGGAAGCATTTACGAATGATATCGATATTCATACGAAAACGGCGATGGAAGTGTACGGCGTTGAATTGGATGAAGTCACGTCATTAATGCGTCGTAACGCGAAAGCCGTTAACTTCGGTATCGTTTACGGTATCAGCGATTACGGCCTGAGCCAGAATCTGGGTATTACACGTAAAGAAGCGGGGCAGTTTATCGACACGTATTTAGAGTCGTTTAAAGAAGTGAAGCAGTTTATGCACGATATTGTGCAGGACGCTAAACGCGATGGTTACGTAACGACGCTTCTGCACAGACGCCGCTACGTGCCGGACGTGAACAGCAGAAACTTTAATGCACGTTCTTTCGCGGAACGTACAGCGATGAACTCGCCGATTCAGGGGAGTGCTGCTGATATTATTAAACTCGCAATGGTGAAATACGCACAAAGCGAAGAAGCACAGAAATTTAATGCAGAATTATTATTACAAATCCACGATGAGCTGATCTTTGATATTCCGGAAAATGAAGTGGAAGCCTTTATTCCGGTGATCAAAGATATTATGGAAAATGCTATAGACATCGACGTGCCGCTGAAAGTAGATGCAGGCTACGGTACGGATTGGTATGAAGTGAAGTAGGTGGAGTAAATGCCGGAATTGCCGGAAGTAGAACTCGTTAAGCGGGAACTCGCGCCCGTAATCAATTTAAAGATTACGGATGTCCTGTTGTCGGAGCATATTTATAACGGGCATAAAGCAAATAAACGTACGATAGTAAAAGACGATCTCGATGCATTTAAAGAGATTGTGACCGGTAAAACGATTACGCATATCGGACGCCGCGGAAAATATTTATATTTTTTAATTAACGATGAATATAAAACGACGCACTTGGTCAGCCATTTAGGCATGTCGGGTGCGTACTTTATCGTGTCGGATTTCGAAGATATTAAAGAACATAATTTCAAAAAACACTGGCAGGTTATTTTCTCATTAGATAACGGTCAGAAGCTGGTCTACTCGGATATACGCCGCTTCGGCGAAATGCATACGCATGACAGTCTGTCAGACTTCCCGCCGTTTCGTCGCATGGCACCGGAGTATACGGATGACTTAAGTTTTGACCATTACATGAAAATGCTGCGCACGAAGAAATATGAAGAGAAGCCGGTTAAAGTGGCGATTATGGACGGCGAAGTACTCCCGGGTGTCGGTAATATATACGCGGTTGAGAGCTTGTATCTGTCACATATTCTGCCGACACGGAAAGTGAAAAATGTTTCCGATAAACGGCTCCGTGAACTGTTCGACCGGATTACAGAAGTATTTGAGCTGTCATTATCAAGAGGCGGCTCAACGATTTCCGATTACAGGAGCGTAACCGGCGGCAAAGGTGAAATGCAAAACAGCTTTAACGTATACCAGCGCGACGAATGTCCGCTCGGGCATCCCTTAACGACGAAAGTAATCAGTACGCGCAATACATTTTACTGCACAACATGTCAGAGGTGACGAAGTCTATGTATAAAATAATCGGATTAACAGGCGGTATCGCCAGCGGTAAAACGACGGTGAGCGACTATTTAAAAGAGCGCGGCTACACCGTGCTCGATGCAGATGCGTATTCCCGTAAGACGACTGCGAAAAACGGTCCGGCGATTCCCGCGATTAAAAAAGCTTTCGGCGATGATATTGTCAATGCTGACGGCGAACTCGACCGGAAGAAGCTCGGCAGTATTATTTTTAATGATGCCGATAAACGCCGCGAACTGAATGAAATCGTTCATCCGTTAATCAGAGATATGATGAACAGTGATGAGCAGAAGTTTATCAAAGAAGGGCATGTGTTCTTAGATATCCCGCTGCTGTTTGAAAACGGCTTGAATGAACGCTGTGATTTTGTTGTAACAGTGTTCGTCGACCGCGATACTCAGATTAAACGGCTGACCGCAAGAAATGATTTAACTGTTGAAGAAGCAGAAGCACGTATTAACAGTCAGATGCCGCTGACAGAAAAGGTGCACAGGAGCGAATACCGGCTCGATAATAACGGGAATCCTGAAGCATTATATGAACAAATCGACAGATTCGCTGAAGAGTTGGAAAGTCTGTGAAAACGTGTTCAATCATCACTTTAGTTATGGTATAATATTTATGAAAAAGAACTTTCAAAAGGAGCTCTAGTCATGAAAAAAGTTGCAATTAATGGTTTAGGTAGAATTGGAAGAATGGTGTTTCGTATTGTCTCAGAATCAAAAGAACTTGATCTTGTGGCAGTCAACGTAACATCGCCTGCGGAAACAATCGCACATTTAATAAATTACGATACTACACACGGTACATGGGACAAGAAAGTTGAAGTTAAAGGCGACAACATTGTAGTAGACGGTAAAGAAATTACTGTTACAAGTGACCGCAACCCTTCAAACTTACCATGGGCAGACCTTGGCGTCGATGTAGTTATCGAAGCAACAGGTGTATTTAATCATGGTGATAAAGCTCAGGCTCATATTGACGCCGGTGCTAAAAAAGTATTATTAACAGGACCGTCATCGGGCGGAAATGTGCAGACATTAGTCCGCGGAGTTAACTGTGCAACATTAGACACTTCATCGTACGATGTATTCTCAAATGCATCATGTACGACAAACTGTCTTGCACCTGTAGCGAAAGTATTGAACGACGAGTTCGGTATTAAAAATGGTCTTGTAACGACTGTACATGCGTACACGAATGACCAGATGAATCTCGATAACCCGCACAAAGATTTACGCCGTGCGCGTTCAGCTGCAGAAAACATTATTCCAACTTCAACAGGTGCTGCAAAAGCAACAGCTCTAGTGCTTCCTGAACTTGAAGGTAAACTGGACGGAATGGCACTTCGTGTACCAGTTTCAAACGTATCATTAGTAGACTTGGTTGTAGACCTTGAAAAAGATGTAACTAA
>CANRKV010000136.1 GCA_947631305.1 uncultured Jeotgalicoccus sp. | reverse complement strand
ATCAGACTGACTCCGGCAGTGGATATGAAAATAACGGAAGAGCTCGATTTAATCAGAGAACATTCCAAATTGGAGTTAATAGAAGGTGTGCTGAATAAATTAACAGTGCTTGAATGGCGGAGCAACAATAAACTGTCTGTGTATTACGACTGGCACCGGGCGATTTTATTTAAGCAGCAGAATAATTTTGATGAGGCGCTTAAGTGTCTCGACAAAGCGTTTAAGCGAATTGAAGATAAAAGTTCACTGGAATATTTAAAAGCAGGTTTGTATATGGCAAAAGGCAATGTACTTTACGGTGATGGGAGCGGCGGTCTGAATTATTATATTAAAGCTGTACAGATTTACAGCAGAAATACTGATAAAGTGTATTACAAGACAGCTGTGAAGCTCTACATTAATCTTATGAGAGGATACGCCAGTACAAAAGAGTACAGTAAAATACTTCCTTATGCAGAAAGAGCAAAATGTCTGTTGAAAAGGAATGAGTCGACATTCCTGCTCGAAAAAATTGAACGTATAGAAAAGAAAGCACGTGATGAACTGAAATAAATTCAAGTTGTTTGAGAAACACAAACAATTTATCATATATGAGAAATGAAGAGGATTTAGTTAGTTATCTAACAAGTATATTCATTATAATTAAAATACTCTGATACATAAAAACGAACACAGAGAAAATTATAAAAAGTAGGTTATGACACATGAAAAGTTTATTTAAAAAGATCCTCATGTCACTCGGTTTAATCGCGCTTTTATTTTTTTCAAATACGGCAGCCGATGCTGAAGTTTTTCCTCAGCATAATAAACACGACTGTCTATTATTTATATTTTAAATGAGCAGCATCATGCCATCTGACAGCCTGGATTTTATCAGTACAGCAGGAAAAATTCAGCTGATCAGTTCATTGGAAAGTATGCAGCAAAGAAGTACCGATAATGATTACATCGATTACTGCCGGTATTGCTTGGATATCGTCAGACAGGGGATTGAACTGAATTATTATGAAGTACTGGATTTTATCGGCGTAACGGGTGAGACAGTGCCCGCCGAGGTTTCGATTGAAGTCATGTTTTTAATGGAAATGTTCGATCATATTTCCATATCGCTGTCGGTAATGCCGGAAGCTGACGCAAATGATGCAATCTTCGAGTGCTACACGAAATTTTGCGGTTTTGAGGAATCATTATCCGCACATTTGTCTTATTACATATTTCTAATAAGAACAAATAAGTACCGTGTGCCGATTTTTACAGAAGGGCTGCCCTTAACTTTAAGTCATTACCGTGAAATGATGCTGAAATACGAACGGTATAAAAGAAATTTATATTTGACTAAAGACATGATAATGGACATTTGCATTCGGCGCGAGCAGCAGATTAAATTTTTATTGTAAAAAAAGACCGGAGATAATTAGAAATTATCGCCCGGTCCTTTTTCTATTTCTGATTCAACACTGTTGCGGTTCACTTCACGATTTAAAGATGTATCATCAAAAGCAAGCAGGAAATTTCCGTCCTCGAGTGTTTTCAAGTGTGTACTGACAAGGTCCGGATTGAGACCTGAACCGTGTAGGAAATCTTCCGCTTTTACGTTTTGTGTGAAAAAATCTTTAAAAGATAAACTGTTTGAATGAGGGTTGTACGTACAGCCCATATAGTCAGTCCAGTCAGGTTCGAGATCTGCGAGACCTAAAATATTAAAATCTTCTTCATAGTAGTTTTCTTCCTGTTTTAATAAGTCAATTCTTTCTAAAATTTCATCCAATGAAGTATACTTTTCAATGTATTGCATTACGTTCACCTCTAAATAAATATTTGTTATTTATCTATTCCCCCCGGGATAATTTCTCAAACTTTCGCACCCGCATTGAATTCATAAGATTCCGAACATTAAGAGTACCTTTCATATCTTTCGATAGTGTTTTATAATAAGACATATTTATTAAGTTCGCTTTATTGTTTGACAGTTCGTATTTTGTTATAATAGGGAAATTAATATTTTATACCAGATGCAGCATACGACAAATTATTATAACCAGGAGGCAGTTTTTTATGTGGGAAGATAAGTTTAAAAAAGAAGGACTTACATTTGATGATGTATTACTTCTGCCGGCTCATTCAGCAGTATTACCTAAAGAGGTTGATTTAAGTGTCGAACTGGCACCAAATCTGAAATTAAACGTTCCTTTAATCAGTGCGGGAATGGATACAGTAACTGAATCTCAAATGGCGATTGCAGTAGCACGCCAGGGCGGCCTTGGAGTTATTCATAAGAACATGTCTATCGAACGTCAGCGTGATGAAGTAGAGAAAGTTAAACGTTCGGAAAATGGTGTTATTAAAGACCCGTTCTTCCTGACAAAAGAAGAGCAGGTTTTTGCAGCAGAACATCTGATGAGCAAATACAGAATTTCGGGTGTGCCTATCGTTAATAATCCGGAAGATAAAAAACTGATTGGTATTATTACGAACAGAGATATGCGCTTTATCGAAAACTTCTCAATGACAATCGAAGAGGTTATGACAAAAGATAATCTGATTACTGCACCAGTCGGTACGAAATTGGAAGATGCCGGACGTATTTTACAAAAACACCGCATTGAAAAATTACCGTTAGTCGATGATAACAACGTGCTTCAAGGGTTAATTACGATTAAAGATATTGAAAAAGTTATCGAATTCCCAAATGCTGCAAAAGATGATCAGGGAAGACTTCTTGTTGCGGCGGCAATCGGTATTGCGAAAGAAACAGAAAAACGTGCAGAGGAATTAATCGCAGGCGGTGCAGATGCACTTGTTATCGATACTGCACACGGACACTCGCAGGGTGTCCTTGATGCAATTAAAGATATCCGCAGCAAGTTCCCGGATACGACTTTAATCGCAGGTAACGTTGCTACAGCTGAAGGTACACGCGCATTGATTGAAGCGGGCGTAGATGTTGTTAAAGTCGGTATCGGTCCAGGTTCAATCTGTACGACACGTGTTGTTACAGGTGTTGGTGTTCCACAGGTTACGGCGGTATATGACTCAGCGACGGAAGCACGTAAACACGGTAAATCGATTATCGCGGACGGCGGAATTAAACTGTCAGGAGATATCGTGAAAGCATTAGCTGCAGGCGGGCATGCTGTAATGCTCGGCAGTCTGTTAGCAGGTACTGAAGAATCTCCGGGAGAAACTGAAATGTTCCAGGGACGCCGCTACAAAACATACCGCGGTATGGGTTCACTTGGTGCAATGGAGCAGGGTTCTAAAGACCGTTACTTCCAGGAAGACACTGAAGCGAAGAAATTCGTTCCGGAAGGTATTGAAGGACGTACGGAATATAAAGGACCTGTATCAGAAACAGTTTACCAGCTCTTAGGCGGACTGCGTTCAGGAATGGGCTATACAGGAAGTCAGGATCTTAAAGCACTGAGAGAAGATGCACAATTCGTTAAGATTACCGGTGCAGGTCTGATTGAAAGTCATCCGCACAACGTTCAGGTTACAAAAGAAGCACCAAACTACAGTATATAAGGAGTAATTCTTTCATGGAAATGGCTAAAGAGCAGGAACTTATTTTAGTAATTGATTACGGCAGTCAGTATAACCAGTTAATTACACGCCGTATTCGTGAACTTGGCGTGTACAGTGAGCTGCATAATCCGAGTATCACAATCGAAGAAATTAAAGAACTCGAACCAAAAGGAATTATTCTGTCAGGCGGACCGCGTTCTGTATATGCAGACGATGCATTTACAGTAGACCCTGCTGTCTTTGACCTCGGCGTCCCTGTACTTGGTATCTGCTACGGCATGCAGCTGATGATGCAGCTGAACGGCGGAGAAGTGGTAAACTCGGATCAAAAAGAATCCGGTGTGACTGAAATGAATCTTAACAATGAAGTCGACATTTTTACCGGCTGGGATAAGATTGAATCAGTATTAATGAGCCACGGCGACAAAGTAACAAGACTGGGCGAAGGTTTCTCAGTAATTGCTGAAACAATATTATGTTCGAATGCGGCAGTTAAGCACGATGAAAAACCATTTTACGGTGTGCAGTTCCATCCGGAATCAAGAGACACTGCGAACGGCAGACAATTCCTGAAGACATTTATCAGAGATATTTGTGACTGTACGGGCGAATGGACGATGGAGAACTTTATCGACATAGAAATCGATAAAATCCGTGAAACAGTCGGCGACAAACAAGTATTATGTGCAATGAGCGGCGGGGTGGACTCGTCTGTTACTGCGGTATTAATGCATAAAGCAATCGGTGATAAATTAACGTGTATCTTCGTAGACCACGGTTTACTTCGTAAAGGTGAAGCGGACATGGTAATGGAGCAGTTCGGTGAAGGTTTCAACATGAACATCATTAAAGTAGACGCGAAAGACCGTTTCATGTCTAAACTGCAAGGTGTATCAGACCCTGAACAGAAACGTAAAATTATCGGTAACGAATTTATTTACGTGTTTGATGATGAAGCATCTAAACTTGAAGGCATCGACTACCTGGCACAAGGTACGCTGTATACTGACATTATTGAATCAGGTACGGAAACTGCAACGACAATCAAGTCGCACCACAATGTGGGCGGGCTGCCGGAAGACATGCAGTTCCAGCTGTTAGAACCATTAAATACACTCTTCAAAGATGAAGTACGTGAACTTGGAATTGAACTTGGAATTGCTGAACATTTAGTATGGAGACA
>CANRKV010000135.1 GCA_947631305.1 uncultured Jeotgalicoccus sp. | reverse complement strand
CACTTTTTCCTTGTATGTCCATTTATGTTTGCAGAACGGACACTCTCCCATGACATCACCTTGCTTTTCATTTTTTCTTAGCATAATTATAACAAAAAAGAAGAGCGTATTCGCTCTTCCTACTCTTCATCTTCAAATTCATAGTAATCTTTTAAAACATCTTTGATGCTGTTTTCTTCTTTCGACTGTACGAGTTTAATATTAGTCGTTACATGCTCGCAGCCTTCGTTTGATAAATGGGCGTTTATCTTTTTAACTAAGTTAAACAGTTCATCGAGGCTGCCCTCAACTGTTGTTTCCTGCGGGCCGACAAAGTGTGTTAAACCGCTGTTCTCAATCAGTTCAATTGCACCTGTCGTGTGCGAATACAATTTAGCATCGCCCGGATGGTACGGTAAAACCTGAATACTCATCAAATAGTTCATTTAAATCTCTCCTCAAAAACTTTTCTGTTACCATTATGATACTATAAATTAAAGAAAACAAACATTTAGAGGTGACAGTTATGTTTAAAATCAGTAAAGGGTTAAATATCATATTAATCGTCATTGCACTTGGTGCAATTTATTATTTCTCACAGGATTTTCTGAGTCCTGCATGGAACATTCCATTAATCATCCTGCTTCTGGTACTCGGTGTTGCGTCGATTATTTCAATTATTAAAAAAGAGGAACCTGAAAATTATTAATCCAGGTACGGTACAAAATCGACCTGGTCACTGTATGATGTCATATGTTCCTCTGTATCACCGTATACATCATCCATTCCCATATCGGCTAAAGGATGAAGATAAAAATCTTCGTACTCATTGCTGTCGACGTATGTCGGCATAAAGCGCACCGCTCCGATATCAGTTTCACCGCCGGACTGTTCAACATTCACTTCAAGAATCCCGCCAAGGCGTGTATTCAGTGACTGCTGGGCACTGAAGAAGTTCGACATTGAATATGCGATAACCGCTTCAGAGCCATCTGCTCTTTCATAATGTTCAATCGGCTGCAGTGTGTGCGGATGAGAGCCGACAATAATATCAGCACCCGCATCGGCCATCGTGCGGTACTCAGGCACGTGCTCCTCGCGCGGGAAATCATCGTACTCCACACCCTGGTGGTAGCTGACAATCAGCACATCGACTTTCTCTCTCAATGCTTCAATATCCGATAATATTCTCGGCATATCAATAATGTTCACAAGGTATTCCTGTCCTTCAGGGACAGGAATACCATTTGTTCCGTATGTATAAGCTAAGAAGCCGACATCTATGCCGTTAACAGTAAATATTCTATCGCGTTCCATGTCTTCCTGACTGGTGTTCGCACCGACGTAATCAATACCGCGTTCAGTTAAGTTTTCAGCAGTTGCAACCACACCTTCTGTACTGCGGTCGAGCGTGTGGTTATTTGCGAAATTCACAATATCTGCATCAAAATAACTCAGTAAATCTGCAACTTCTTCCGGCGCATTAAACGTCGGATAGCCGCTTAAACCAAGTTCTTCACCGCCGATTGGTGTTTCCTGATTCATAAATACGAGATCCTGCTGCTGCAGATAAGGCGCAACATTTTCAACACGCGATGTGAAGTCATATCCTTCTTCTGTGCGAACATCTTCATATAAATAATCGTGAATTAAAATATCTCCTGTCGCGGCAAAAGTAAATGAGCTGTCGAGATACTGACTCAAATTATCATAGAACTGCCCTTTATCAATACGATTAAATTCTTTTTCATGCGCTTCAAGCGGTTCATCAGCAGAACCAGAAAAAATATTTAAAAATAACAATACTGACAAAATTATTTTCATATTATTCACCCCGTAAAGTATCTCCCTGTTTTGGTTCAAAATTTAATTCTGCAAATCTAATTCGAATCGACAGTCCTTTTTCAGGTATCGGCGCATCCATCACATGAAAGTGCAGATGCGGTGTATCGCTTGCTCCGCTGTTTCCGCACGCGGCAATAATATCGCCGGGACGTACTTCGCTGCCTTCTGATACTAATATCGAATCTTCTTTTAAATGGGCAAGCAGGGAATACTCAGCTTCCCCGTGCTTAATTACAATTGCATTGCCTTCAGGCTGTTCCATATTCATTGAGAAGGGTGCATTATCAGCAATGCCGTCATATACTTTAACGACCGTTCCCGCACCAGGTGCCGTGACCGTTTCGCCGTAACTGTAATGGTCTCTTAAGTGCTCACCGCTGCCCTCGTATGGTCTGCCGTCTTTTTTAACGATAAAATCATAAGCATAGCGCTGGGACTCGTGCGGATAATGGTAATTCCAAAAATTATTGCTGCCGCCCCATAATACAAACCATTCAGTTCTAAAAGGCAGCACGTATTCTTTTTCTGTATAAATGTGATCGCTATTAAATTTTTCCAGCATACCGAACTGCAGCCCCACGATATCCCGCTCAATTGAAAATGCAGCGGTTATCATGCGCATGGTCTGATCATCCACGTAGCTGTAACGCTTTACCCCCGGTTCCAGCTGATTGTGTTTAAACAGTTTAAAATCCCCGGTACCTTCATGAAATGCCGCCGCTTCTTTTTTAAACTGGTTCAAAGGCATCACGTCCTGATAACCTTTTAAAGTCTGAAAGTATATCTCTTCAAATTTTTCCTGATTAAAATAAAATCCAAGTTCCTCCGGATAAATTGCTGACATTTCATTCACCTGCCTCATTTACTTTATCGGTAATATATTCCGTCTGATTTCTTATTGATATTAAATCATTTGTAATGTAATCATCGCTGTTTAATAAAATAACATTCTCACCCTGTATACCGAGTGCCTCCGAAAATTCATCCCGAATACTATCATCATCCGGATTCTCAACATTAACGAACATATAATCCGCTTCGAATGCTCCAAAATCCTCAGGCTGTTTTAAATCGAATAGACTATCCTGTACATCTGTTTTAGCTGCCTCGTCCATTTGGAATCCGAGTACATCGTAAACTGCTTCAGTACCATAGCTCATATATTCATTATACAGCAGATAGCCATCTTCATGCTCTACAGCAACAAGCGCTTTTTCATCCTCAACCTGTTCATTAAGGTCCCGTTTTAAGACCGTAGTCTCAGCTTCCCACTCATCACCGATTTTGTTCGCTTCATCCTCTTTATTTAATATAACCCCTAAATAATACAGCTGTGTTAAATAAACACGCGGGCTGAACGGACTCATAATACCCGAAGAATAAGTAATTCTAATCGACGGTGCTATTTCCTGATACTCTTCAAAATACTCATCCGGAGAATATGTAACGATTAAATCCGGATCTATTTCTTTAAGCGATTCAAGGTCTCCCGGCTCAAGATACGTCACTTCTCTACCGTGGGCATTTTCAATTGTACTGTTATTTTCCAGCCCCTCGTTGACACCGCTTACATTATATCCCAATAACGCTGCGTTTCCCGGGTCAATCGAGCGGAACAGCACAATATTTTTTGGATTAACAGGAATATCAATCTCATTTGTATCTTCTGTCGTAATTCTTCTTACTTCGCCGTCTTCTGATACATCAATTTCTCTAAAGCTTGAACAGCCGGTCAGTATTAAGACAGCTGCCAGCAGCATCATAAATTTTAGTTTCATCTCGTCACCTTCACTATTGATACCGCCATTATACACATAAAAAAAGCCGGGGGATACCCGGCTTTTCGTTTAAGCAAATGCTTCTTTATCAGCAGCCATTTCTGAGTGCTGTGCTTTGTATTTATAATAAAATTCCAGAAACTTGTCCAGTTTCCCTTCAGAAATACTCTTAATGCTTATAAGAAGTTTATCGTCCTGCCACATATGAAGGATATGCCCAACCAGCAGCAGCTCTTCGACTGTCACCCTTGTAATTTTATCAAAGCTGATTTCTTCCACACAGACTAAATCATTATCTTCAAGATTCAAAAACATTCTGTGTGTCGTCGCAACTAACGATCCGTGGTATGTACTTTTCTCCCCATCAAAGTATTCCACTGATCCTACTAACGCCGGTCCTACTACTTCTTTTGGTAATAAATTAACGCCCTCTATGTGTTTTAATTTGTTGTACATAGACAACATCCCCTTTTTTATATGTTGTTTATCTATTTACCACCAAAGAGGACATAGTAAACATCTTTAAATTTTAAAAACATGACGCCGAGTATTACTCCGCTAATTCCGCCGATGGAATTTAGAATAATGTCATCGATGCTCGTAATTCTGCCGATCGGCAGAAGATACTGTGTTGTTTCAATAAACACCGACAGCAAGAGACATAAAATTGTCGTGAGCAGTTCTTTTCTAATAATAATATACAGAAAGAACGCTGCCGGGATAAACAGAACGATATTCATCAGCACGCTGTTAATCAGTGCTTCTGTCGTCGCAAAGTACCACATTTCTTTAATGCTTTCAAAAGGTGTCAGTTCGACGATATCACTGTCATTTGAAGTCGGCATCAGCGTAACGAGGAAAATACCGACCAGACTCATCGTCAAGCCGATGACCGCTAAATATTTAATTTTTTTAGAAATTGAATCCAGGTGATATCCATGTTTTATATTAATCATCAGCGTAACGACTGTAATCAGCATAAAAATCATTACAAATATCGGAATCACCGGCTGAAATGCTTCAAATAAAATACCCATAAAATATACTGCCTCTAATCTTCTCCAAATTGCTGTTCTGTAAATGCTTTGTACATTTCGTGAGATGCCATTAGTTCTTCATGCGTGCCTTCACCCGTTAACTG
>CANRKV010000134.1 GCA_947631305.1 uncultured Jeotgalicoccus sp. | reverse complement strand
AATTTAATTTCCAAGGAGATTTTATGAAAATTATAGAAGATAAATTTCTGCCAAGTCACTTTGTTAATCGTTATGAAGACATTACGCCTGAATTTTTAAAAGCGCATAACATAAAAGCTGTTATGACTGATCTTGATAATACACTGGTTGCATTTGATGAGGCCGATGCCAATGACAATGTTTTAAAATGGATTAAAACATTGGAAGATTCCAATATAAAACTGCTTATTCTCTCGAATGGCAATGACAGCAGAGTAGCGGGTTTTGCAGAACCGCACGGTATTAAATATATTTCTGCCGCAAAAAAACCGATGCTCGGTAATTTCCACCGGGGATTAAAAATGCTCGGTACGAAAAAAGCGAATACTATTATGGTAGGCGATCAGCTGATGACTGATATTCTCGGGGCAAACCGTGTGAATATTAACAGTATTCTCGTCGTACCCGTGAAAGAGAAAGATGGCTGGGCGACCTACTTAAACCGCAGAATAGAACGTGTTATAATGAAGTACTTTAAAAGAAAAAACATGATTACATGGGAGGATTAATTTGACTGATATAAAATGTGTCGGATGCGGAAGCATTTTGCAAACAGAAGACAAGAACGAAGAAGGGTACATTCCAGCAAGCGGACTCCATAAAGAAGAGCCGATTTGCCAGCGCTGCTACCGTTTAAGACATTATAACGAAGTGCAGGAGTTAAACGTGGATTCAGGAGACTTTTTAACGATGCTGAATTCACTTTACGAAACAGACAGTCTGATTGTTAAAGTTATCGATGTATTCGATTTCGAAGGCAGTATTATCCCGTCGTTCAACCGTATCGTTGGAGATAAGAAAGTACTGGCTGTAATTAACAAAACAGACTTATTCCCAAAATCGACAAATGTCAGCCGCTTAGTGGAACGTGCTAAAAAAATGCTGAAAGATGCGGGTATTACTGCAAATGATACGATTGCAATCAGTGCATTAAAAGGCCGTAACCTCGATACGCTGATGAAGAAAATAAGCGAAATGGCAAACGGCAAAGATGTGTATATCGTCGGCACGACTAACGTCGGTAAGTCGACCTTAATCAATAAGCTGCTTGAAGATAACACGGGCTTAAAAAATGTCATTACGACGAGCAATATTCCGGGTACGACTCTCGGCATGATTGATATTCCTCTTGGAGATACACAGACACTGTATGATACTCCGGGAATTGTCGTTGACTCTCAGATTGCTCACTACGTAAAAATAAAAGATTTAAAATATGTTTCGCCGGATAAAGAAATCAAAGCGAAAACCTTCCAGCTGAAAAATGAGCAGACGCTCTTTATCGGAAATCTTGCACGCGTGGATTATATTTCAGGCGAACCAAACAGCTTTTCGGTATACTGCAACCATCATCTGAATGTTCACCGCACGAAAACTGTTAATGCTGATGAATTTTATGATAAGCATTACAATGGTTTACTTGCGCCGCCGGAACTTGAAGAAGCATATTTAAGCACGAATTTTGATGTCCATGAATTCACGCTGGATAATGCCAGTGATATTTTAATCAGCGGACTGACTTTCGTGTCGGTTGCAAAACCTTCCGTCGTCACAGTTACTGTACCGAAAGGCGTTAATGTCACAGTGCGTTCGACTATTTTTAAAGGAGTGCAGTAAAGATGAACTATGCAGTAATCGGCTACCCTGTTAAACATACACTGTCACCGGTCATTCATAATGCAAACTTTAAAGCGTTAAATATCGATGCTGATTACAAGGCACTTGAAATCAAACCTGAAGCACTGGGTAATATTAGAGCTTTGGTAAATGAACACGGCTTATCAGGCTTCAACGTTACCGTGCCTCATAAAGAAAATATTATGAAGTATCTGGATCACATTGCACCCGCAGCAGAAAAAATCGGAGCAGTAAATACCGTCCATGTTAAAAATGGCAAGTATTACGGATACAATACTGATGTTACCGGTTATATGAAAGCTTTTAATGATGCATTCGGGTTGAAAAAACGACATATCCTTATTCTCGGTGCCGGCGGTGCTGCGAAAGCTGTACACCGTGCTCATGCGGATAATGGAGATGAAGTGACAGTGATGGCCAGAAGAGCCGAAAGTTTTGACTCATTTAAGACGACTGACTTTAACAGGCTGTTGAATACAGAGTTTAACGGCAAATCATACGACGCTGTCATAAATGCAACACCGCTCGGACTGAACGGTGAAGATGTGTTTGAAAAGATGCAGCTTGATACGTCGTTTATAACTGAAGATACTGCAGGCATGGATTTAATTTATAATCCGGCGGCAACGCCATTTATGAACTATTTTAAAAATAATGCGAATGGTCTTGAAATGCTGATTAATCAAGCGCTCGATGCATTTGGAATTTGGACTGCCAAAACAGGCAGCAATCAAGCGGTGCAGGATGCACTGCAACAATATATGGAGGAAATAAAATGACATTAACAGGTAAACAGAAACGCTATCTGCGTTCATTGGCACATCATGAGAAGCCGTTGTTCCAAGTAGGTAAAAATGGTGTTACAGAAAATTTTGTAGAACAGTTTGATGATGTTCTTGAAAAACGCGAACTGGTAAAAGTGTCTGTACTGCAAAACTGTATGGAAGATAAAGACTCAATTGTTGAAGCACTTGTTGCAGGTACAGGATCTGAACTTGTACAGGTAATGGGCAGCACAATTGTACTTTACAGAGAATCAAAGGATAACAAAGAAATTAAACTGCCATGAAAATAGGTGTATTCGGCGGAACATTTGACCCGGTCCATAACGGTCATATTAATGCCTTCGCGGAAACTTATATCGGCATGGAACTGGATAAGGTCATCGTTATACCGACTTTTATCTCACCATTCAAAAAACAGACAGGTTCCAGTGACAGACATCGTTTAAATATGTTAAAACTCGCAGTAAAAGATTACGATTTCGCTGAAATAGACACAATTGAAATCGATCAGCATCAGGTAACGTATACTTTTGACACACTGAAGTATTTGCATGAGAAATATCCCGGCGATGAATTGTATTTTATTATCGGAACAGATCACTATATATCATTCGATAAATGGGCGAATGCTGACAAATTACATGAACTTGCAAAATTTGTCGTGCTGGACCGGAATGATGAATTATATAATGTTAAAGCTCCGTTTATTAAATTAAATACTAACATCGTTGAAGTTTCATCAACGCTTATAAGAGAGCGTTTAAAAACAAATACTGAGGTCAGGCACTTAATGCATGAGAATGTGTACGGATACATTAAGGAGCAGCGATTATATGAAACGTAAAAAAGCACTGAAAGTTGCAGCAGAGAAATTACCGAAAAAAAGATTTCACCATTGTGAGCGCGTTGCTGAAACAGCTGTGGAAATGGCTGGAATATTTAACGCAGATGCGGAAAAATGTTTTTTAGCTGGTATTCTGCACGATTACTCAAAATACGACGAACTTAGTAAAATGTATCAGACGGTAACTGCGGAGAACCTCGATCCGGAATTGCTGCAGTATAAAACTGAAGTACTTCACGGTCCAATTGCAGCAGCTAAAATGAAAAATAAGTTTGATATTACAGATGAAGAAATATTAAATGCAATTGCTCACCATACATCCGGAAGAAAACAGATGGGCATCATCGAAAAGATTATTTTCGTTGCAGACTACATCGAACCAAAACGTACTCAGCCGGGTGTCGACGGAGTACGTGATATTGTATTTAAAGAAAATAATCTGGATTTAGCAATTTATACAATTACAAAAGCAAATGTAAAACATTTGCTGAACAAAGATCAGACGATTTACTATAAGACAATTGAATGTCTTAATTATTATAATATGGCCAGGGAGTGACAGGATGCAAAGTAAAGAAGTATTGGAATTAATGGTTGAGGCATGTGACGATAAGCGTGCTGCTGAAATTAAAGTATATGATGTAAAAGAAACGAGCCCGGTGACGGACTATTTTGTTATATGTCACGGTAACTCAGAACGTCAGGCACAGGCAATCAGTGATGAAGTCAGATCAGTAGCTCATAAAAATGGACTCGATATTAATATCGAAGGACAAAAACAGGGTAAATGGATTCTTTGTGACGTCGGCGACGTTATCGTTCATATATTCTTAAAAACAGAACGTGAATATTACAATTTAGAGCGTTTATTTAAAGATTCCGGTGATACTATTGGAGGCTAGCGAATACAAAACATTCGCCAAAGTATACGATATATTAAATTATGATATGCCGTATAATTTGTGGCTCGATATTATTAACGAAGTAAAGACTGGTGCGGAATCGATTTTAGACATTGGCGCCGGCACCGGTGAGATTTTAAAAGCACTCGATGCAAAGAGAAAGCTCGGCATTGATAATTCTCCGGAAATGGTTAAGATTGCTAAAAGAAATGATGCGTCGAGCGAATACAAAGTCAGTGATATGATGACTATGAAGCTGGATGAATCATTTGATATGATCACGGCAACAGCTGACGTGCTGAATTATGCACCTTCAAAGAAAGAGTTTGCTGCTGTTCTTAAAAATGTATACAATCATTTAAATGAAGGCGGCGTGTTTATTTTTGATGTGCATACTGAATATAAAATGCAGAATGATTTTAACTATGAGTTATATTCTGACAGCACAGATGATTTGTTCTACACATGGCAGACAGTTCCAGGTGAAGAAGAGCTCAGTGTTTGGCATGAATTGACATTTTTCATTCGGAATACTGAAAATTTATAT
>CANRKV010000133.1 GCA_947631305.1 uncultured Jeotgalicoccus sp. | reverse complement strand
AGAAAGAGCGTTTGCTCCGCAATGAGACGCTGTCATCCCCGAGTAAAGTCGTTTGCTCCGCAATGAGACGCTGTCATCCCCGAGAAAGTCCGTTTGCTCCGCAATGAGACGCTGTCATCCCCGAGAAAGTCCGTTTGCTCCGCAATGAGACACTGTCATTCCTGAGAAAGAGCGTTTGCTCCGCAATGAGACGCTGTCATCCCCGAGTAAAGTCGTTTGCTCCGCAATGAGACGCTGTCATTCCCGACTAACACAAAAAAGCCGGAATTCATTAATCCCGGCTTCATTAAAATCATATAATTTTTGCACCAAGCGAGTTTTCAAAGTGCTGAAGGGCGACTTCATGTGCATCCAGGTTAAAGCTTGAGACACCGTTTTTATGAATAACAATATCGAAGCCTTTGTTGTAAGCATCGATTGCTGTGTGCAGAATACAAATATCCGTACACACCCCGACTAGATGAAGTTCTTTTATTCCTCTTGCTCTTAACCTTTGTTCAACATCGGTTCCTTGAAAAGCGGAGTAGCGGGTTTTATCTGTGTAATAGACATTATTCTTATCTTTATTTCTTTGATAGAGTGCTTCGAGATCCCCGTATAAGTCACGGCCGTCTGTGCCGATTATATTATGCGGCGGAAACAGCTTAGTTTCCGGGTGGTATTGATCATGTTCTTCGTGAGCATCAATTGCGAAAATCGTATAATCCCCATTAACGATAAATTCACGTGTAGTGTTCATAATATAGTCATGCAGCTTCTCGGCAGGTTCACCGGCTGTTAGCTTGCCGTCTGCTGCAACAAAGTCATATGTGTAGTCGATATTCAGCAGTGCTTTCATAATAATTCTCCCCTTATAAAAAAAGACAATGGCATGCCATTGTCTTTAATCTTAATTATTTTTTGTTTACTGATGCGTCGAATATAGAATCGATTGCTTCAGCTAAGCTGCTGTCAAATTCTTCAGCAGACTGTGATGCGTTTAAGTCGCTTGACAGTGCGCGTGAGAAGCTCGCGATAACGCCATCATTTTCTTTTAATAAGTTGTTTGCTTCAGTTCTTGTGTAGCCGCCTGAAAGTGCAACAACGCGAATCACATTCGGATGCTCCACAAGTTCTTTGTACAGGTTAGGTACAGTAGGGATTGTCAGTTTCAGCATTACAAGCTCATCTTCAGCGAGGCCGTTTAATTCTTCTAAAATTACATCTCTTAAAATTTCTTCGATTTGCTCTTTGTCTTCAGCGTTGATGCTTACTTCAGGCTCGATGATCGGTACAAGTCCTGCAGCGATGATTTGTTTCCCAACTTCAAACTGCTGCTCTACAACTGCAGTGATTCCTTTTATGTTTGCAGAAAGAATGTTAGAACGCATTTTCGTTCCGAAGATATGACGGTTGTTTGCACGTGCTAATAAATCCTCAAGATCCGGCATAGGTTTCATCAGCTGAACACCGTTTTCCACATCTGCAAGTCCTTTGTCGACTTTTAAGAATGGCACGATGCCTTTGTCAGCTAAATAGTTACCAGTGTACTGTCCTTCAACTTCGCGGTCCATTGTCTGTTCGAAAAGAATTGCACCAAGGACTTTATCAGAAGTGAAAGAAGGTGAAGTAATGATACGTGAACGCATTTCGTGTACCATATCGAACATCTCATCTTCATTGGTATACTGATCTTCATTAACACCGTATGCTTTTAAAGCTTTTGGCGTACTTCCGCCACTCTGGTCAAGCGCGGCAATAAAACCATGACCTTGTTTTACTTTATCAAGTTGCTCTTGATTCATTAAAAAACACTCCTTTAATAGTTTTCCACTCCTCTATAGTATGCTAAAAAAAGCGCTTTACTGCAAGGCTAAATCTGTAACATCGCCGATGTTTAACTAATCTGTTAAAAGGAAAGATATTAAATGTATTGAATATCGGGAGGTATGTAAAATGACAGATTTAGTTGAATTAGGCAAATCGGGAATTAAAGTACATCCAATTGCCTTAGGTACAAATTTTGTAGGCGGCTATAATTTATACGGAGATGTTAATGAAGAAGAAGGAAAACAAACAGTACGGGACGCACTTGATGCAGGTGTGACAATGCTCGATACTGCATTTATATATGGACCGAGACGTTCGGAGGAACTGATTGGTGAAGTATTAAAAGAATATAAACGGGAAGATGTCGTTATTGCAACGAAAGCGGCACATCGTGAACTGGACAACGGTGATATGGTCGTCGAGAACTCGCCGGAATTTTTAAAGCAGGCAGTGGATGATGCACTGGACAGACTGCAGACAAAATATATCGATTTGTTTTATATTCACAATCCGGATGAAGATACCCCGAAAGATGAAGCGGTAGAGGCGCTTTATGAAATGAAAGTACAGGGCAAGATTAAAGCAATCGGCGTATCCAACTTTTCAGTTGAACAGCTGGCGGAAGCGAATAAAAATAATCAAGTTGATGTGATTCAAAATCAATACAACCTGTTAAACCGTGAAGCGGAAAAAGAAATGCTGGATTATACGTCGGCAAATAAAATTACGTTTATACCGTATTTCCCGCTGGCAGCAGGACTATTAGCAGGTAAATACGATAAAGACACGAAGTTTAAAGATTTACGTGCAAACCTGCCGTTTTATCAGGAAGACCAGTTTAAAGAAAACCTGGAGAAGGTTGATAAGTTAAAAGAACTTGCGAAGAAATACGATGAAGATGTTGCACAGATTGTTCTCGCATTTTATTTAACGAGACCGTCGCTCGATGTAATTATTCCAGGTGCTAAAAAAGGTGAGCAGATTAAGGAAAATATGCGTGCTGCCAATATTGAACTGGATCCAAAAGATGTAGAATATATCGATGAAATATTCAAATTGAACTAAAATAAAACACCGGTTAAAAGCATTATGATATGCCTTTAACCGGTGTTATTTATTTATCTTTGTAAAGAATCAGTACTGCAAATACGCTTCCCACACTGAATTTAATGTCGATCACTTCAATGTACTGATTCTCGTAAAAGAATTCTGCAATTTTCTTATCGAGTCCTTTTTCCGTCATAGCGGAAACTGTTTTAGTTTTCAATGGCCGTCCCATCCCTTCAGTAATATAACTTCACAGCCAGTATATAACGTTTAATTACAATTGTGTACTTTTGCGCTGATTGCTGAAGATAATGCCGATAATCAGGAAAGCGACCGTGTACAGTACGAGTATTCCGATTGACAGTGCCGATTCACCCCATGTAATGTCCGGTGCTGCGTAAATTTGTGTGAAATGATACAGCGGTAAAAATTCCGCGATACGCTGGGCAGTGTCGCCGAATAATTCAATTGGAATGAATATACCTGACAAAAATGCCAGACCCAGTGTAACGAGGTTTGCAAGTCCGTTGACGATAAAACGATTCGTCGTCAGTGCATTTATCGCGTACTGGAGTGCCAGCGTGAATGCCATAATCAGCATCAGTGCAACAAAGATATGAGCGAGCGGCATACCTTCGAGACGATCGTAATAGAGTCCAATCAGACCGAAGAACATAACCAGCACTGCGAAAATTCCGACCAGTGACTGTGCGCCTAATACTTGCAGTGCGCTCGATGTCGATGACACCGGTGCTGAAATAATTCGTTTTTGCAGTTCCGGTTTATTGTATTCAGACATCAGATTACCAACTGAGAGCATAATGAACAGCATGAGCCAGTATGCTGCGAAGTTTGCATAAGCTGCGGCATTCGTATAGTTTTCATCGGTGTCGATAACCGTATCGTTGTTCAGTTCGACATTTACAGTGTCGGTTAAGGCTGTCTGCAGTGTCTCTCTGTCGAGTGACCCTGTATCATTAAACTGGGCATTGGCAAACATCAGGAACTTAGAAATTTCACTTTCCAGCTGAACAGCTGATGTTGCACGTTCGTCGCTGATTACTTCAACGGCAGGTTCACCGTTTTTAACCTGTTCCTCAAAATTTTCTTCTATAATAACTGCACCGTGAATTTCCATCAGAAAGACTTGTTCTTCCAAATGCTCCGTATCGGGATTTGTCATTACTTCAACTTCATGTGAGCTGCTTAAATATTCAAGCAGTGCATCCGACGTTTCTGATTCAGAATTATCGACAACAGTAATACCAAGCGTTTCACTTTCGAATGTGTCCGTACCGCCGACTGTGCTGAACAGTGCTGCGATGAAAAAGAAGATGAATGCCAGCGGTATAATCATCCATTTAAATTTCCAGAAGTGGAGGAGTATTATTTTAAATATGGTCATATTGTTTCCTCCTTAATGCAATTAATGTGATGAAGAAACTGACGAATGTAATGCCGAGTAAAAATAATATTGTCGTCCAGTAGCTCTCGAAGTTATCCATTAAATTTACCCGGTAGATTGTATCTGTAATATGCGCCAGCGGGTTTAATTCATTAATGAGCGGCATTTCCCGGTTGATTACTGTTCTGACTCCCGGTCCCATCAATCCGGCAAGGAAAGCCAGACCGACAATAAAGACGACGGGTACGACGGATTTCACGTTGATGTTCACTCTCGGTGTCAGTCCGATGATAAATCCAAGACCGAGTCCTGCAATGTTCCCGGCGAGTATGATGCCAAGTGTCGGCAGCAGGTTGTTAAACAGCACGGATTCGCTGAATATCATTAAATATCCGATAAGGAGTGCGTTTGACATTAGTCCAAGAAATAATCCCGCTACTGAACTTGCGAGTATATATTTGGTTTTACTGAACGGACTTGCGGAGAACCTGGCACCCATCGTACTTAAGTTCGGGCG
>CANRKV010000132.1 GCA_947631305.1 uncultured Jeotgalicoccus sp. | reverse complement strand
AATAATTTTTCTGCTGTTTTAGTAATATTTTTTTCTTCATGAAGCAACTTTAATATTTTCCAATCTTTCTGATCCACTGTATTACCCCCCTTTTTAATTTTCTAAATATTGTGTGTAATTGTAAGTATACTAGTGCTTATCCTTAATGTTATCAAATTTTTCTATTAAGATGGATAAAAAATCAATATTTTACTTATAAAATGTAAACGCTTACTATTGGGACAAGTCATACAAAGGGGATGTTAAGTATGAAAAAAATGATTACGATGATTGGAATTATAATTTTATGCGGTGGCCTAATGGCATTAAGCCCAATAACAAAAGGAAGTTCTTCAGATAAAGATGAAGCAGATGCAAGTAGCGGACATGATTTACTGAAATTTATTGTTCCTTTCGAAGCTGGAGGCGGTACAGATATTTACGGAAGATTTATGACACCCTACTTCTCAGAGCACACTCCGAACAATCCGCGGGTACAGGTAGAAAACATTCCAGGCGGAGCCAGTATTACAGGAACAAACCATTATGCGAATTCTGTTACTCCGGATGGTGCAAATTTACTGACATCAAGTGCGTCATCACATGTTCCATTTATGCTTGATCAGTCATCAGTGGATTACGATTTGACTGAGTTCAAACCGATTATCGGTTCACCTTCCGGCGGTGTAGTTTACACAACACCTGAGAACGCAGAGAAAATTCAAAACGGGATAGCAGATATGGATGAAACTCTGTTCCATGCAGGAATTTCTCCGACAGGACTGGATCTGTCCACATTATTGTCTTACGAGGTGCTAGGCATCGATGTAAAAGCCGTTTTAGGCTATGAAGGCCGCGGTCCTTCCCGCGTTGCATTCGAACAGGGTGAAAGCAATATCGATTATCAGACAACGACTGCTTATAACAATAACGTTCAGCCGATGATTGATAACGGTAAAGCAGTCCCTTTATATACTCTTGGACAAATTGATGAAAATGGTGAATTAGTACGTGATCCGCAATTCCCGGACATACCTACTGTAAAAGAAGTATATATCGAACAGTACGGTAAAGAACCTTCCGGTGAAGTATGGGATGCATTTACACAGCTGATTAATGCATCTTACACAATGAATAAAGTAATCTGGGTACACAACGATGCACCTCAGGCAGAAATTGATAAATTACAGGCAAGCGCTGAAACTATTGCACAGGACCCTGAATTCAAAGAAGCTTCCCTTAATATATTAGAAGGATACGATGTGTATACAGGCGATGAACTGCAGCAGCGCATTGATAATGCATTTAACATTTCAGATGAAAACAAAGCATGGATTCAGAATTACCTGTACGAAAATTATGAAGTAGACATCACGAAGCTCTAGGAGGGGTAACATGATTCAAAGTGCAATAGATGCTCTCTTTATCGTCCTCGATCCCGCAAGACTCGGGTATATGTTCCTTGGTATCTCAATAGGGATAGTTGTTGGACTTTTACCAGGATTAAGCGGCACCGTGGGTATGGCATTACTTTTACCGTTTGTATTTGGTTTAGATCCGTATATCGGGATGGCATTGCTCATCGGAATGATTGCAGTTATTCATACCGGTGATACCTTCCCATCGATCTTACTCGGAATTCCCGGAACATCGGGTTCACAGGCAACTATAATGGATGGTTTCCCGCTTGCCCAAAGCGGACAGGCCTCCAGAGCCATGGGAGCAGCATTCTTCTGTTCCATGGTCGGTGGAGTTATTGGGGGAATTGCATTATTCCTGACAATTCCAATAGCAGAACCATTGATTACTTCATTCAGTTCACCGGAGCTCTTTATGCTGACAATGCTCGGACTGAGCATGGCAGGAATGCTTGCCGGAAAGTCTGTTTTCAAAGGGGTTATGGCCGGTCTGCTTGGACTGTTAATCGGTGCTGTTGGTAGCGCCCCCGCTGTACCTGAATATCGTTTTACATTCGGAACTCTATACTTAACACAGGGGATTTCTTTACCTGTAGTCGCAATTGCTATTTTTGCTTTCCCGATTATTATCACAATGCTGACGGATCGAGTCACAGTTTCAAAAACAGGGGAATTGCAAAATGGCGTACTGCACGGAATTAAAGACTCTATTAAGAATAAGTATCTCGTAATCAGAAGTGCTGTTGTCGGTGTACTGATTGGTTTCATACCAGGGTTAGGCGGCAGTGTTGTTGACTGGATTGCTTACGGTTTCGGTAAAAAAACCGTGAAAGACAACTACTTCGGCGAAGGAGACATCCGGGGTGTTATCGCTCCGGAGAGTGCCAATAACGCAAAAGAAGGTGGCTCATTAGTACCTACGCTGTTATTCGGTATACCAGGGAGCGGTACGACAGCGATACTGCTTGGTGGTCTAACTCTGATGGGACTGCAGGCAGGTCCTCAGATGATTACGACAGATCTCGATGTGACACTTTCTATCGTCTGGACTCTTGTACTCGCTAACGTTTTCGGGGCAGCTCTTTGTATTATCCTGATCAGACCTATCTCCAAACTTAGTCTTATTCCAGGTGAAAAAATTGTTCCATTCTTATTAGTATTGCTTGTTATCGGTGCATATCAAAGTACGATGTCATGGGGAGACCTTGTCATTTTCGTAATTATCGGACTGCTTGGTTATGTAATGACAGTTCTTGACTGGCCAAGACCGCCTTTACTTATCGGGTTTGTTTTAGCTATGTCCGCTGAACGCTACTACTGGATTTCAATAGAAAGATACGGCTGGGAATGGATTTCAAATCCGCTGGTTATCATCCTCGCAGTATTAATTGTCGGTCTGTTATCGGGCGGAGCAATTATGAAAAAATTCAGTAAGCAAGTTGAAACTAAAGGTGGTAACTAATATGAACAAAAGTCTGGCTAATATTATATTTACGGCGTTTATCTTTATATTATTTACAGCAGCAGCACTCGAATCCTTAACATTTTCAAGGCTGGCACAGTTTTTTCCACTGTACATTTCGATAGCAGGGTCAGTTTTATCTTTAATTTACTTAATAAAAATTATTATAGAGCATGTGAAGCAATCTTCACCCGAAGAGCGTCATGAACAGCTGCAGATACTTAAACCATTAAGATATATCGGGTGGATTCTTGGTTATCTCCTCTTTATTTACGTATTCGGTATGCTGATTGCTACGGCAGTATTCCTTTTTGTTTTCTTAATATTGGAATCAAAAATGAAAGTATTGAGTTCTGTACTCTCAGTCGCCGTAATGCTGGTGCTTATTACGTATCTGAGTGCAGCGATTAATATCGCATGGCCATCAAGTTTATTAGGATTTTAATATAAAAGGAGAATGAATTATGCATGAGTTTGAAAAGGTTCGTTCGTCAATTATTAGAGGCGGCACGAGCAAAGGTGTTTATATAATGAAAAATGAACTGCCTGCCGATGAATCCGTCCGAGATGAAGTGATTTCCTCCATTTTTGGAGGTGCGGATGAGCGGCAGATAGACGGACTCGGCGGTGCGAATTCATTAACGAGCAAAGTTGCTATCGTCAGTGTATCAACTAGAAATGATGCAGATATTGATTATACATTCGGCCAGGTGGATATTAGCACCGGCAGGATTGACTACAATTCGAATTGCGGTAACATCTTAAGCGGTATTGGTCCGTATGCAATTGATGAAGGACTCGTAAGCGTGACAGAACCGGTTACCGCGGTACGTATATACAACACGAATACTAAAAAATTAAGCATCGCTGAAGTTCCTGTACTGCATGGCAGATCAGTGTCTGAAGGAGAATACTCTATCGACGGAGTCCCGGGGACAGGCGCTAAAATTGTGCTGGATTTCCTCGATGCAGCGGGCTCTAAAACAGACAGACTGTTTCCAACAGGAAACAGAACAGATATCTTCGAAGTACCGGGATATAAAAATGTTGAGGTCAGCATCGTTGATATCACTGCACCGGTTGTTTTCGTCAATGCGGGCAGTATTGGGCTGAAAGGCACAGAGCTTAGTCACGAGCTGACTGAAGAACAGTCTGATTTACTTGAAACTATCCGCGGTATGACTGCAGAACGCATCGACTTCGTAGATTATTACAGTGAAGCAAAAGAAACTACTCCCGCTACGCCGAAAGTTATTATCGTTTCAGAAGGACAGACTTATGTGACTGAATCCGGGACGACTATTGAAGGCAACAGTATTAATCTGACAGGCAGAGCAATGTCCATGCAGAAAATGCACAAAGCCTTTCCTGTAACCGGCGGATTATGTACTGCAGCAGCATCACAGTTGAAAGGCACCGTTGTTCACAGCTGCTGGCAGGAAACAGACAATACAGCTGAAGTCGTAGTTGGCCATCCGAGCGGCAGCATGGAATTTGTTATCGATATTGAAGATGACGGAACAAACGTCACTTTCAATAAAACTGCGGTTGCGCGCACATCGAGAAGATTGATGGAAGGTCATGTATATGTGCCTAAAGAACTGTTTTGGAAAAATACAGACAAAGTCATCTAAATATAAGATAATCTCTTAATAATGCACCATCAGATAATATTATCTGATGGTGTTCTGTTTTTAAAAATGCAGTTTATCCTGTATAAAGATATACTGGAATTAATAAATAAAGAATCTTTAAGTTGAAAGAATATATTCACAAGGGGAGATGGATAGGAATGATTTCAATCGATAAAGAACTGGAGTTTGAACTTGGGGAAGTCACTCGTAAAACGCATGATTTAAATATTCCTGTCATGATTATTATTGAAGGTGCACCTGCATCAGGTAAATCACGGTTATCAAA
>CANRKV010000131.1 GCA_947631305.1 uncultured Jeotgalicoccus sp. | reverse complement strand
CGCCCGGCTCATTTAGGAGTCAGGCGTATTTTTATATCTATTCAGTTATTCCGTTTCCGGAATTTCTATCTCTTCCACTTCGTTAAACGATTCGAATACTGCTTCTCCGTCCAATTCAAATGTTCCTTGTGTGTCTGTGCCGTCTGCTTCGAATTTTATTTCTTCGACCAGATTGTTTTCTTTATTCACAGTGACCTGCACTGTCGAGTTTACGTTTTCGACATGCATCTCACCGAAGTTAACCTGCACTAATGATTCGATTGTTTCATATATTTCTGCATTATTACCTTTATAGGTATAAATAATCTCATCATCATTTTTTTCCGTTTCCATATGAGGCTGCATTTCTGCAAAAGATGCGACTGCATTGTCATAGGTCACGCTGTACAGTAAGTCAACGTCGATCGAATCACTGATATCGATCCATTCCGAGTTGTTATTAAAATATGTTTTACCGTCTTTTGAAATTGTCCGGTCTTCACCGAATGCACGGAGCAGCAATTGCGGCGGTTCACTGTTTATATACAGTACTTCCGCATTCAAATCACGCGGTTCCGTATCGTCCAGTGCTGCTGACATATTCAACTCTGCTTTGTAGCTCTCTATATTTTCTGCCTTATCGACAATATCTGTTAATGCATCATCTTCGATCTTCTGTTCGTCTACATCTTCTATATCAGCCGGTTCGGCTGCTGAAGTATCTTCTTCTGCCGGTTCTCTTTTATCTTTTTCAGTTCCGGATTGTTCATCGGATGCTGCGACATTTGTATCTTCAGAGACAACTTCACTGCCGCTCTCAAGGTCAGTATTCTGACATGCGGCCAAAATACCTGTTACTGCCAACAATAAGCCAAAGTTTTTAAAATATCGCACGACTCATTCCCCTTACACTAAAATCTTTCTAAATAGTAACATGGAGTTATCTTTATATCTAACAATAAGCTAATCGTCTGTCAGCTTGATTTTCTGTTTCTGACGACTCGGACGCGATGCTTTAAAGCGCAGCAGCGTGTAGAAAATCAGCCCTGTCCAGATAAGTCCATATGCGATTTTATGTGTAGTTGTAAATGCTTCGTCGTAGAGAAATATGCCGATAACGAGCATCAGAGTCGGTCCGATGTACTGCAGCAGTCCTGTCAGTGACAATGGAATCCGGACGGCACCGAGGGCAAACAGCAGAAGCGGAATTGCCGTCACGACACCCGTCCCCATCGTAAACGCCGTATCTCTGTTCAGTCCGAAATCAAGTGTATTCACACCTGCAGCATTTAAATACAGAATATAAAGAAGCGCCACCGGTGCCAGCACTGCGGTTTCTACTGCGAGTGCATATGTTGCATCGATATTTATAGTTTTCTTAATCAGCCCGTATACTCCAAAAGTCACTGCCAGTGTAAGTGCAAGCCATGGAATATGACCCACACCGAGCGTCATATAGATTACTCCGAGCGACACGATAAAAATCGCCAGCCATTCACCTTTTGAAAATCGTTCTTTGAGTATAAAATATGCGAGCAGTATGCTGACGAACGGATTAATATAGTACCCGAGACTTGCTTCCAGTATATGCCCTTCGTTTACTGCCAGTATGTAAGTCAGCCAGTTTATGGAAATAATAATCGATGCCGCGATTAAGCTGAGTGCTTTTTTCTTATTACTGAAAATAAACGTTAGATTCGTTTTTAAGTATTGCCATCTGCCTGTGAACATTATGTACAGCACCATAAATATAAAGGACCAGAATATACGGTGCGCTATAATTTCGAACGGAGATACCGACTCGATCTGCCGCCAGTATATCGGGAGGACTCCCCAGATTATGTATGCACCTGAAACGAACAGTATACCTTTTTGTTTTCCGGACATTAACTCACCCACAATTCTTGTATGTATAAATTAATTTTAACCCTGAAATTGAATTATGCAAATATTTAAATCATTATAAAAACCGCCGGGCATTCAGCCGGCGGTTTAGTTTTAATCTTTTACTGCAGATCAATATCTTCATTATTATATACTGGTGCTGTTTCTTCGTATCTCATATCTGCTTTACGATCCAGGGATTCGCGGCCGACAAAATAATAGGCCACAATCGAACCGATAATCAGATAAGAAATGTAGATGCTGACAATCGTTGCAATCAGTGTTCCGAGAATTGCAACTACAGCAATCATTACCGGTGAATCCATTAAGAATACAGATGCCAGTACGATTCCAATCATGGCTATAAACATAACTGCAGTCATCAGAATGTACATCAGCAGATTACTGAAGAACAATTTAACCATGCTCGCATCCGAGCTGAATGTAACATTCCATGCCACTTTCAGTTTATCCACAGTCGGGATTTTCGGTTCATCAATATACACCATAAACACGACTGCAAAGTAAATGTACAGAATGATATATGGAATATACGCGACTATCATCACGATAAACATAAGGACCGCTGCCAAAATAATCAGTGCAACTGCTCCGCCTGTCATCGCTGCATTTGGATCTTCCATCAACAGTCCAAGGGGCATCAGCGGAATAAAGACGATTGTCATTAAAATATTTACGATAAATCCGATTATCATTGATAACACAAAATTTAATAACAGTACGAGCAGCGCGATTTTAATCAGTTTGGAATAGTTGCCGTTTTTAAAGACTTTGTAGGCTTCACCAAATGTAAAATCCCTGCCCTTATAAGCACTTGCAAAGTAACGCAGAACTCCGACAAAAATCGGATAAATTACAAAAAGCATAAGCAGAATAAAGACAATCATTATTACAAGCATCCATATTGCCATCGTTATGCCCACTGCTCCATCGCTGACATCAGTCATCGTTAATAATAAGGGGAGCAGCATGGCACCGAATATAACTGCCATCGGCAGAACGACACATAAAATAAACTGCAGTATCGTAAAGCCAATGACTTTGCCGTGCTGTCCGGCACCATTTTTTCTATATAGCGAAATGTACTCAAACATACTTTAGACACACTCCTTTTTAATCTTTACCCGATTTCAATTATACACATACATTTTCAAGAAAAAAATACACTGACGATTTTTTTTGCGTTAATTAGTTGAGCATGTTAAACTACTTTTGCTTATTAAAAATATTTAAATGGAAGGAATGATAGTAAAGTGACGGTAAAGCGCCAGACAATTGAAGATCTCACCGTGGTTTTCGGCTACGGTTATGCACATATTTTCTCCGAAGTAACAGAATCGGTCAGAAAAATGCATATTTCTAAAGAACAGATGGCTATTATTGAGTATTTGTATATTCACAATGAAGCAACTCCGACAGAGCTGTCGACTGAACTCAATGTACATAAAAGCTCGATTGCACACGCACTCAGAAAGCTCACTCTGAAAAAACTGATATCAACAGAGAAAAATAAGCTGACAAACGATAAACGCTCAAAGCTTATTTCACTGACTCCTGCGGCTGCTGAACTGCTCGATGAGTTTATCAGCAATATACAGAATATCATCGGCGAGCACATTAAAGATATTTCAGAAGAAGATACTAAGAAGCTCAGAGAAGCAGCACGGACAATTATTAAAATTACAAATTTAAATGGAGGACTATATAATGAAACACGTGCTTAAATTTAAATGGCCGATTACAGTACTGATGCTTATTGCTGCAGTCGTATCATTTATTATCTCGCCCAATTTAACTCAGCTGGCAACTGAAAAAGGCGATGTACAGCTGCCGGACAATATGCCGAATGAACAGGCCCGCCAATTTTTAGAAGAACATAATCAGGACCTTGAAATGATGTCGATTGTGCTTGAGTTTGATGAAGCACCTGCAGAACATCAGGAGGAAATTGAATCTTATATAGAGGAACTTGAAACATTGGATTATACGAATAACGTTATTAATCCATTTACTTTCAATGCAGATATGCAGGAAAACTTTATCAATGAAGATTCCGGAGTTATTATGATTCCGCTGGAATATACAGGTGAAGCGCCTGAAATTCTTAATAACGCTGAAGAAATTGAGAGTCTGAATAATACAGATGCAGAAATTTCAACGACATCCAATGAAATGATTCAGCGCACACTTGAAGAAGATGCGATGAACGGTGTCCGTACGACGGAAATCTTTACGATTGCGATTATTGTTATCGTCCTGCTCGTAATGTTCCGTTCAGTTGTCACACCTTTCGTTCCGCTGATTGCAGTCGGAATTGCATACCTGCTCGGACAATCATTTGTCGGCTGGTTTGTAGAATGGTTCGACTTCCCGGTGTCTCCGCAGACACAAAGTTTCTTAATCGTAATATTATTCGGTATCGGAACCGATTACGTCATATTACTTTTAAACAGATTTAAAGAAGAACTCGAACATCACGATAAAAACCAGGCTGTTATCAATACATTCAGAACAGCTGGTAAAACGGTATTTATCAGCGGTATTTCAGGTGCGATTCTTTTCGGGGTACTCTACTTTGCAAACTTCGAAATTTACCGTTCGGCAGTCGGTGTGGCAATTGGTATTCTTGCATTGCTCTTGTCACTGTTTACAGTATTACCGACACTGATGGCTGTACTCGGAAAATATATTTTCTGGCCGAGCAAGCAGACAACGGGTTCAGGCGAAAGCAAAATCTGGACACCGCTCGGTATGCTGTCTCTTAAATATCCAACACGAGTTATTTTCTCAGTCGTTGCGGTACTTATCGCGTTAATTTACTTCTACGATGATGAAGTGCACTACGATTCATTGGCAGAACTTGATGATTCATACTCTGCAGTTCACGCGGTAAATGTTATCAGTGACAGTTTTGATGCAGGGTCAACGTTCCCGGTGGAAGTGATTTTCACCAACG
>CANRKV010000130.1 GCA_947631305.1 uncultured Jeotgalicoccus sp. | reverse complement strand
CTTCATCCCGGGATCAAGCCGCGAAATCGGTGACCTGTTAGTTGAACACAAAGATACTGCATTCGTATCATTTACAGGTTCAAGAGATGTAGGTGTTAACATTTACGAAAAAGCAGCTATCGTACAGGACGGCCAGACTAACCTTAAACGTGTTATCGCTGAAATGGGCGGTAAAGATACAATCGTTGTTGACAGCAGTGCAGACCTTGACCTTGCAGCAGATGCAATCGTTAAATCTTCATTCGCATTCAGCGGGCAGAAATGTTCAGCATGTTCACGCGTAATCGCGCTGTCGGACGTTCACGATGAATTACTTGAAAAAGTAGTAGCAAGAACGAAAGAATTAACAATTGGCGATCCTGAAGGAGATATCTACATGGGGCCGGTAATCGACCAGTCTTCTGTTGATAAAATCCAGAAATATTTCGAAATTGGTAAAGAAGAAGGTCAACTGGAAGTTGGCGGGAGTGTCGACAATGAAACAGGACACTTCGTTAAGCCGACAGTATTCTCAGGACTTAAGCACGATGACCGCTTAATGCAGGAAGAAATTTTCGGGCCTGTAGTTGGCTTTGCAAAAGCAGAAAACTTCACAGAAGCTATCGAATTTGCAAACGACACAGACTACGGTCTGACAGGTGCTGTTATTACTAAAGACAGAAAACACATTGAAGAAGCAAGACGCGACTTCATGGTAGGTAACTTATACTTTAACCGTGACTGTACTGGTGCAATCGTTGGATACCACCCATTCGGCGGATTCAAGATGTCAGGTACTGACTCTAAAGCGGGCGGACCGGATTACCTTCAGTTACACATGCAGGGCAGAACAACTTCAGAAATGCTTTAAGATATAAATCTAAAGGATAATCAGTTCTTAATTGAACTGGTTATCCTTTTTTTAGTTTAAGCATAAGGATTATCCAATTTTTATTGGCTGTATCATAAGTAAAATGGATAATTCAAAGAAATCTAAATATTTCAAGTCTTTAAATATAATAATTTATATTTTATACTGAATTCTTATTGAGAAATTTCCGGGGGAGGATTTTTTAATAAGGTATTTTGAAAGCGTTTGCTATGTTTTGAAAGCGCTGTATATTTACAGGTTTACATTTTCCCACCACATACATAGATAGAGGGGGTAATTTTTTGCTTAGTATTATCGGTTTATTGGTTATTTTAACGATTGTTATTTTACTGATCACTCAAAAGCTCAACCCGATTGTAGCATTAGTGATTATACCGTTCATCGGTGCACTTGTTGCCGGTTTCGGTCCGGGAGAAATTACTGAATTCTTTAATGATGGAATCAGCTCTGTAATTTCTGTCGTAATAATGTTTATCTTCGCAATTCTGTTCTTTGGGATTATGCAGGATACAGGGATGTTTAATCCTCTGATTAATAAAATGGTTAAGCTGTCTCGCGGTAATGTTATTCTGGTTGCGATGGCTACAGTAATTATTGGGGCAATTGCTCATTTGGACGGTTCAGGAGCTTCAACTTTCCTGATTACTATCCCGGCATTGCTGCCTTTATATAAAAAGTTAAATATGAGCCCGTACATGCTCGTCATGCTCATTGGTATGAGTGCGAGTATTATGAACATGGTACCATGGGGTGGGCCTCTCGGCCGTACTGCAGCTGTCTTAGGAGTGGACTCATCAGAATTATGGCAGCCGCTTATTCCGCTGCAGGGTGTACTGATTGTACTGCTTATCGGAATGGGAGCGCTCGTCGGAGGTCTGGAGAAAAAGAGGTTACATAGAAAAGGAATGCTGACTGAGGATATTAATTTTGATAACTTTAATCTGAATAATAATAATGACGAAGAAGCAGAATCATTGAGACGGCCTAAGCTGTTGTGGTTTAACCTTCTGCTGACGCTCACTGTTGTTGGATTATTGATGTCGGGATTACTTCCTGCAGGATTAATATTTATGCTGGCAGTCAGTATCGCATTGCCGATAAACTACAGAAGCATGGATGTACAGATGGATAGAATTAAAGCACATGCACCAAGTGCTTTAATGATGGCAGCGATTATTTTAGCTGCCGGATCATTCCTCGGTATACTTGAGAACACGGGTATGCTGAACTCACTTGCGGAAGATATGGTAATCATACTGCCTGCATTCCTCGTGCCGTTCCTGCACTACATCATTGGATTCTTTGGTGCACCGCTGGAACTGGTACTTAATACAGATGCGTATTACTTTGCATTGCTTCCTGTAGTGGAACAGATTGTATCTACACATGGAGTTGACAGTATTACAGCAGCATATTCAATGATGATCGGTAATGTTATCGGTACATTTATCAGTCCGTTCTCGCCGGCACTGTGGCTTGCTGTAGGGCTTGCAGGTATTGAGATGGGCCGTTACATTAAATATGCTATATTCTGGGTGTGGGGTTTCAGTGTACTCGCAATGGCAGCAGCATTTTTAATGGGAATTATTTAATTTAAACTAGAAAAACCAGTATTGAATTGTAAAGTTCAATACTGGTTTTTTATTACAGTAATTTTTTTCCGGGAGAATAATTCAGGTAACTTTGTTAAAGTATTAATAAAGTGAAAATATACTGTACTTTGGAGTGTTTATTATGGAAGCTGCAGAAACGTCAGATGAATTGAAAATTAGTGTTAAACGCCGGACATGGTTTCTAGGGAGTTTTACACCTGTTAAGATTCAATTTAACGGCAGATTAATCGGAACTGTGGACTCATTTGAAGAAACAGAAATGAATATACTAGCAAAGAAAGGCCAGCTGATGTGCACGTCACCGATGGAGAGGGAATCCAAGCTGAATGTACAGGCAGGTGACAGAGTGCTGATAACAGATACGCTGTTCAGCAGAACGGCAAATATACTTATCGCTGTCTGGACGATTCTGGTAATCAGTAACCTTATTTATACATCTCTCCCGGGTACAAACCCGGAAGGATTATATCCGGAATCCGGTCTGATTGTTTTAAGTGTGTATTTAATTTTATGTACAGGATCATATTTTTCAAGACAATATAAAATTGTTATAGATGATAAGGGCAAGAAAGATTAGTACTGGTTTTTATTGAGATTTTGGGGAGTGCTTATGAAAATAATTAAAGGGGTTAACTTCATATTGGCTCTGATATTTCTGACAGGATGCAGTGTGGATGACAAAAAAACCGAAACAGAATCAAAGGAATATTATAACCTAGAAGCAGAGCTGACAGAAATAGGAAATATAATAGAGAATAAGGACATTGTCATTATTGGTGAAAGCACACATTGGTCAGAAGAAATTGCTGAAGAAAAAATGCAGCTAATCGACTATCTGGCAGAAGAGCAAGATTTCAATAAATTATTTCTGGAAACGCCTGACTCAGAATTTAATTACTATCAAAAATCTGAAATGACTATGAAAGATGGGGTTAATTATCAATACAAGCAGGAATTATTTTCAGATGTTATAAATGGAACTCATGAAAATATTACGACGCTGCCGATGGATTGGACACCGCTATTTTCAGAAAACAGTCCAACAGCAGTTTCTGTCTTAGAAGAGAATATTACTGAAGAAATCAGTGAATATAACCAGGAGCTCGCAGAAGAATTTAAACGTTCAGAGTATGCATATCGGGACTGGTTTTCTAAAGGAATGTACTTAAATCAAAGTGTGGGGAATTTCGAACGGGAAGAAGATGTTTATCAGGTAATACAGGATGAAACTTTCTTTAAAGAACTATCCGAATCATCACAGAATTACATAGTTTCAAGATATGAAAATATTGAAAAGTACGCCAGTAATATAAATTTTGATAACGCAATGATCGATTATTATGATTACAGGGAAATCGGCATGGCTGATAAAGTGTTATCGCAAATGAAAAACGGAGATAGGGCGATAGTCTGGGTGGCAAATGGCCATTCAAATTATGAAGTTGCTGATGTAGAGCACACGAATGAAATATTTATCAGTGAACGAAGAGATGAAAGAACAGAATCTCTGGGAGCACTACTGAGAGACAGTCAGTACGATGTGTACAATATCGGATTATACTATAACGAAGCGGATAGCTATCAGCTGCTGCCTGATCATCCGGGGACGCCGAGAAAAACTGGTGATGAATCACTGGAAGGATATATCGGTGACCGTGTACAGAAGGATGTATTTATAGATTTTGAAACTAGTGATTTTGTAGAAGAAAAACTATATAAGGCATTTGTTGTGGGTGAATACGAATATAATATTATCCCGGCGGAACAGTATGATGGTTTGATTTATCTTGATCAATTAGAAAATTAAAACTCAATATAAACAGCTGTATGGAGTGACTGCTATGAAAAAAGATGAAACGATGAAAATAACAGTGAAACGGAAGACATGGTTTTTAGGTAGGATGATGCCAATAACTTTATATTTTCATAATAAAGATATAGGAAAAGTATCTGCTTCTGAAGAGAAAGAAATGAAAATTCCTGTTGAAAATGGTATTTTGAAATATAAAATATTTCTGGAAAAAGGAAATCAGATAAATGTTGAAAATGGAGATTATATAATATTAAAAGATACTTTAATGAATAAGATTGCCAACTTTATATTTCTCGCCTGGTTCATTATACTTCTGACAAATATTTTCTTTATTGAAAATGAAGAGATGATGAAAAATACTAGTCTTACATTTTTAGTAGGATTTATCATCATTTCAGTAATCTCTATTTTTATAGGTTCTCACAAATTTATTAAAGTAAAAAATTAAAAATGAAATATCCAAAATTCCCGGATTAGTACCAACTTGGTCAAATCTTCCATTAATTGTTTATTCACAGATACTTTTTATCAAGTATAATAAATAGACATGATTATTAATGGAGA
>CANRKV010000129.1 GCA_947631305.1 uncultured Jeotgalicoccus sp. | reverse complement strand
GGCAGGCGAATCGCATCATCTGTTTCTTCTTCAACGACTGCTTCCGAGATATTTTTTGGAATATCGACAACAACCGGACCCGGACGTCCTGTAGAAGCGATGTGAAATGCTTCTTTAACAATCCGTTTTAAATCTTTTACATCTGTTACCTGATAATTGTGTTTCGTAATCGGTGTGGTTAACCCGATAATGTCCGCTTCCTGAAAAGCGTCTGTGCCGATAACTTTCGATGATACCTGACCGGTAAATGCAACAATCGGCAGTGAATCCATCATCGCATCGGTAATCCCTGTAATTAAGTTCGTCGCTCCTGGTCCGCTCGTTGCAATAACGACGCCCGGCTTGCTGCTCACTCTGGCATATCCTTCTGCTGCGTGGATTAAGCCCTGTTCATGTCTACAAAGAATGTGTTTGAATGAACTCTCATGACGGTAGAGCGCATCGTAAATCGGAAGTACTGCACCGCCCGGGTAACCGAAGACAGTATCTACTTCGTGTTCCGCTAATGCTTCTACTAATAAGTCAGCACCTGTTTTTATATTCGCAATAACTTCTTGTGAGTGTTCAACTTCAACCTTCATAATATTTCCTCCTTATAGCATAAACTTAAAATAAAAAAGCCCAATTCTCTCAAAGATCATTATAGTAATGATCAATGGGGAGAAAGGAGCTTTCACGGTACCACCCAAATTTGTATACACGTCTCCGTATATACCTCTGCAACTGGCATAACCAGTTAAAATGAATAACGAGTTTTAACCCGTCCCAGCCTACTTCTTTTCAGCCGGGCACTCAGGGATGAGATTCTTTACTGCTCTATTCTGAGTTCGCACCAATCACTCAGTCTCTGAAAATATTATGCAGTATCGAAGTTCCCTTCAACGCTTTAAGTTTTAATATTTGAATTATTTGATTATTTAATTTTCTTAATGAATGTATAATACCCCGTAATTTCGTTAAAAGCAACAGCAAAAAGCTAATAATTTTAAATAGTCTAATATTTCTGATAATGTAATCGTTTACAATACTGATACGTCTGCTTTTCATAAAATAAATGTTTTTATTAACTTTTTACACGTTATTAAATGAATAGATGCGACAAGCTTAAAACAAAAGAATCCGTACGTCTTTATTCGGGGAGAATATGACGTACGGATTTTTTCATCTTTTTATTAAATTTATCAGTTTCTGCCCGGCAGATCATCCCTGTTAAAGAAGTCTGTAATCGCACCTTTAGATGATGAAGATACGATATGTGCATATTTACCGAGCACGCCTTTACTGTGGAGCGGCGGCAGCACTAGGTCTTTACGTCGCTCTTCCAGTACTTCATCAGAAACATTAAACGACAGCTCTTTTGTATCCTGGTCTATCGTGACAATATCACCTGTTTGTATTAACGCAACGTTGCCTCCGTCTTGTGCTTCCGGCGCGATATGGCCAACGACAAGTCCGTGAGTTCCTCCGCTGAAACGGCCATCCGTTAAGAGCGCAACATCCTCACCAAGACCTTTACCGACAATTAAGCTTGATAGTGACAGCATTTCCGGCATACCTGGTCCGCCTTTAGGACCAACATAACGAACAAGTACTACATCACCTTTAACAATCTTATTCGCCATTACAGCTTCGATTGCTTCCTGTTCAGTATCGAATACTTTCGCTTCACCGACGTGACGGCGTACTTTAACACCCGATACTTTTGCTACCGCACCTTCCGGCGCGAGGTTACCTTTAAGTACGATTAAAGGACCGTCAGCACGTTTTGGATTTTCAAGCGGCAGAATGACATCCTGTCCTGCTTTTAAATGTTCAACGTCAGCAAGGTTCTCTGCAACTGTCTTACCTGTTACTGTCAGGCAGTCTCCGTGAATATATCCTTTTTCGTAAAGGTATTTCATAACACCCTGCACACCGCCGACATTAAATAGATCCTGGAACACGTATTTACCTGAAGGTTTTAAGTCAGCGAGATGCGGTACTTTTTCCTGGAAATCATTAAAGTCATCGATTGTTAATTCAACTTCAGCTGCGTGAGCGATTGCCAGCAGATGAAGAATCGCATTTGTCGAGCCGCCGAGTGCCAGCACAACAGTAATTGCATTTTCAAAAGCTTCTCTTGTTAAAATATCTTTCGGATAAATTTCTTTTTCCAGCAGGTTCAGTACAGCTTTCCCCGCTTCATAAACATCCTGTTCTTTTTCTTTTGTCACGGCAGGGTTTGATGCTGATCCCGGAAGACTGAGTCCCATCGCTTCGAGTGCCGCAGCCATTGTGTTTGCTGTATACATACCGCCGCATGCACCCGGTCCCGGACACCCTGCACATTCTACTTTTTTAAGCTCTGCATCATCAATATCTCCGTTATTCCATTTGCCGACACCTTCGAATACAGAAACAAGATCGATATCCTGGCCGTTATGACGTCCCGGTGCAATCGTTCCGCCATAGACAAATACAGCCGGAATATTCGTATTCGCTATAGCAATCGCACAGCCGGGCATGTTTTTATCGCATCCGCCGATTGCAACGAATGAATCAAAGTTTTGTCCCTGAACCATCGTCTCAATCGAGTCTGCAATAATATCACGTGACGGTAATGAGAAACGCATGCCCGGTGTTCCCATTGCGATGCCGTCAGCAACAGTAATTGTATTAAATTGAACCGGTACACCGCCCGCTTCAGAAACTCCTTCTTTGGCAAATTGTGCCAGGTCGTTTAAATGAATATTACATGGTGTCGTTTCAGCCCAGTTGCTGACAACTCCAATTTGCGGTTTCTTAAAACTTTCATCGGTAAAACCGACAGCTCTCAGCATTGCTCTGTTTGGTGCTTTTAATCCAATATCATCATATACATTTGAACGAATTCTTATATCTTTTTTTTCTGTCATAGTTGCCCCCGCCTTTTTCATCTTTTAAACTTCTGTTTGTTTAACTTCCTTGTGCTGTTCCACTGTTTCCTTATCTTCTTTAGTTATCTTTTTATCATGTCCAAGTTTGCTCAGCCAATTCGCAGCAAGGGAACCTGAAATATTGTGCCAGACACTGAACAGTGCACCCGGTACAGCTGCGATTGGTGAAAAGTGTGTTGCTGCAAGAGTTGCTGCGAGTCCTGAATTCTGCATGCCGACTTCAATCGATAAAGTTTTCGTATCTTTAAGATCAAACCGAAATACTTTACCAAGAAGGAACCCGACTAAATACCCAAGTAAATTATGCAGTATTACCACTGCGAAAATAAGTAATCCCGAAGTCATTATATTTTCTACGTTAGTAGATACAACTGCAGTAATTACACCGATAATCCCGATTACAGAAATTAAAGGCAGGACCCCTATAGCCTGTTCAACTTTATTTCCGAGCAGATACTGTACTGCCACCCCAAGTGCAATCGGAACAAGTACAATCTGGATAATTGAAATAAACATTGATGAGAACGAAACCGGCAGCCATGCACTTGCTAACAAGAGTGTCAAAGCCGGCGTTACAATCGGTGCAAGTAAAGTTGATACCGATGTTGCTGTAACCGATAAAGCCATGTTTCCTTTTGCGAGATAAGTCATAACGTTACTCGACGTACCACCTGGAGAACATCCGACAAGAATTACACCAATTGCAATTTCCGGCGGCAGCTGGAATAGAAAAACCAGTCCTACTGCAATAAGCGGCATAATTGTATACTGTGCTGCTACAAGAGTAATTACTTCTTTAGGGGCTGTTATCACCTGTTTAAAATCTTTAAATTTTAAAGTAAGACCCATGCCGAACATAATAATTCCGAGCAGCAGATTTATGTATGGAGAAACCCACGTAAAACCTCCAGGTAAAGCAAAAGCTAATGCTGCGAATAAAATAACCCAGACAGCAAAAGTATTACCGATAAATGTACTCAATTTGATTAAAGCCTTCACCTGAACCACTCCAATTCAATTCTTATTTAGTTATAACAGGTATCATAACAGAAATATTCAGATTTTAGAATATGGATATTTGATTATTTATTAAATTCAGATAACTTAACAGCTATATAAAAGACTGCATGCATTGATGTCACCGTATTGTTATCGGTTACATCAATGAATAATAATTATGTGTAAAATTTTCCAAAATAAAAACCGGAAGAGCTTTTACTGCTCTTCCGGTTCAATATTTACTTGCGGTTTCTGCGGTCGACGTTGTCTCTTCTCGTACGAGCAGGGTCTTCTCTGTCGATTTCATTTAAATCTTCAAGTTCGACACCGCTGTTACGATCGTATTCACGTTCAGTTACCGGGCGATTGATATTATTAGAATCGATATTATTATCTACAGCATTCACTTCATCCTCATCGATACGGCTGAATTTACGTGTACTTTCAATATCGTTACCGTTAACATCATCACTGTTACTGTTTTTTTCATTGTTATAACCGTATTCCGGATCTCTGTTCTGATGAACTTTAACATCATCGTCTGCAGGAGGTACTGTACGGTGCTGTTCATTTCTGTGATTCTGTTCCGGGCGGTACTCATTGCGTTCATCACGTGTATTACGGTCATTACGTTCTTCACGCGGGTAAGCATCTTCCGGGTGTTCATTTTTAACCACTAAATCCTTACGTGCAAACAGCAGAATTGCTGCAATTACGAAGAATAGTGATGAAATTAAAGTAAATACTAATGGTGCTGCAAGGATAGCAGCAATAAGCAGTAAAATACCTGCTAAAATTCTGCGGCGCATATTCAGTAAGCCGAGTATTGCTACAATTACCGGCAGTGCCAGGTACAATGCTACCATCCAAGAGCTGCTGAGAGCTGAAATTGTCATATCAATAACAGCTTGCGGGTCAACCCCCTGAGTGTCCATACCCTGCATCTGAGATTCTAACTGACTCGTAAACTGATCAATTTG
>CANRKV010000128.1 GCA_947631305.1 uncultured Jeotgalicoccus sp. | reverse complement strand
ATTTCTCTTAAAATATATTCTTCCATCGCCAGATTAATCATCGGATCTTTGATGTCATTGTTTGAAATAAACTTCATTGTATTTCCCCCTGGTACATAATAAAAGACCTGCCTCTATTATAATAGAAACAGGTCTTAAAATCATATTTTACTTATTCAATATTTTTTCTGCAGTGTTTTTCGCAGTCTGCACACAGTCAGGAAGCCCGACTGCGTAGTGTGATGCACCAATTAAGTGCAGTCCCGGATAGTTTTCTGCAGCATATTTTTGAATGTCGTCGATGATATATTTATGTCCGACAAAGTAATTCGGCATCGCATTCATCATACGCGTCACGATAGTGAACTCGGGTTCACCGTCCAGGTCCATGATTTTATCGAGGTCCTGACGTGCCAGACGGACGATGTCTTCATCCGACTTCTCCTGGACGATAAAGTCCCCGGGACGGCCTACATAAGCACGCAGCAGCGCTTTACCGTCCGGTGTGGAGTGTTCCCACTTCTTATTCGTCCACGTACACGCAGTAATCGATGTATCCATGTTGCGGCTGATTACGAAACCTGTACCTTCAATCGTATTTTTCACCTGTTCGGCATCAAATGCCATCACAACTGTCGCAACACTTGTTGCTTCCATATGCTTGAAGTACTCAAATTCCTTATCTTTAAACCAGCGTTTGTACTGGAAGTGCGGCGTCGTAACGATTACTTCATCATAATGATGCGTCCCGCCGTCTGCTGTCAGCTCATAGCCGTCCGCAGTTTTTTCAATCGCAGTCACATCAAAATTAAAGTGAATCTGTCCGCCCCGCTTTTCGTTTTCACTGACCAGCCGGTCGATAAATGACTGCAGTCCGTTTTTGAACTGCAGAAAAGCACCGGTTTTCGTCTTCGGAGCCGCAGGCTTATCTTTTTTCTCTGCCATCAGGCCCTTCATCAGACTGCCGTGTTCCTGTTCCGTCTCTTTAAAGTTCGGATACGTCGACATTAAACTGAGCTTATCGATATCTGTACCGTATACTCCTGCTAAGAGCGGTTCAATCATATGTTCCAAAAGGTCATTACCGAAACGTGCACGGAAAAACTCCCCTACCGAAATATCTTTATATAACGGCATCGCAGGCTTAAAGAAATCAAGTCCTGCACGCAGTTTTCCTGTCCACGACACTAAATCTGTCGTTAAGAGCGGAGACAGCTCCATAGGTACGCCGAGCATCGTGCCTTTAGGCACCGGTGATAATTTATTTTTTGCATAGATGTACGCCTGTCCCGTCTGGTTACGGACCAGTGTGTCACCGAGCCCCACTTCTTCTGCGAGCTCTGTCATGACTTCTTTACGCGCTAAATAAGACTCAGGTCCGAGCTCGATCGTATAACCGTCACGGATATGAGTATTTACTTTACCGCCGGCACGGTCCGACGCTTCGTATAAATCGACTGTCAGATCTGCACCGTCTTTTAAAAGATAATGCATTGCCGACAATCCTGTAATTCCTGCACCTACTATCGCTACTCTTTTCACTCTTAACGCCCCGCTTATTACAATTTAATTAATTCGTTTACCATTGCCTGAATGAAACGTGAATCCGTATTCGGCATTGCCGGTCTGTGATATACCGCACCGATTTCGTCAGTCACAACTTTACATTCGTAGTCGTTATCGTATAACACTTCTAAATGCTCGCATACAAATCCAAGCGGAATGTAAACGAAGTGCTTAAAGCCGTGTTCTTTATATAATTCACGTGTTAAGTCCTGAACATCCGGTCCAAGCCATGGATCCGGCGTGTTGCCTTCTGACTGCCAGCCGACGAAATAATGACCGTTATCGAAACGTGCTTTAATTAAATCTTTTGTTGCCTCGAGCTGACCCGGGTATGGATCGTTATGTTCTTTAATCTTCTCAGGAAGACTGTGCGCGCTGACAACAATCGCAGTTTTATCCGCTTCGTCAGCAGGAATTTCTTCTTTGAAAGTCGTTTCAAGAGCATCAACCCAGAAATCGATAAACGGCTTCTGTTCGAAGAAGGATTCTACAGATTTAACTGTAATACCGTATTTCTCCGCTTCTTCAGCTGCACGTTTGTTATATGAACCAACAGAGAAATTTGAATAATGCGGTGCAAGCACCACGCTGTAAATTTCTTTTATGCCTGCGTCACTGATTTCTTTAACAGTGTCTTCGATGAATGGATGAATGTGTTTCAAACCGATAAACAGCTCGAATTCATCTTCACTCTGTTCATTTAAAGCATGTACAAGAGCCTCTGCCTGGCGTTTTGTAGTATCCGCTAAAGGAGAAATCCCGCCGATTGCTTCATAGCGGTCTTTTAAGTCCTGCAGTGCTTCTTCACTTGGCTTTCTGCCATGTCTGATGTGTGTGTAGTAAGGCTCGATATCCGATTCTTTATACGGTGTACCGTATGCCATAACTAATAGTGCTTTTTTCTCTGCCATTTTCAAAATCACAATCCTTTACTGTGTGTGTGTACTAATTCTGTCAGTCGTTTTAAAACATCCGGATCTACTTCAGGGAAGACACCGTGGCCCAAGTTGAAGATATGTCCTGTTCTGTTTCCTTCTTCAACGATTTTCTTTGCACGTTCTTCTATTACTGACCAGTCCGATAATAATAATGCCGGGTCAAGGTTACCCTGCAATGCTTTCGTAATACCTAAGTCACGTGCTTCTGTAATCGACATTCTCCAGTCGAGTCCAAGTACGTCACTGCCGAGTTTATCCCATTCAGTTGCTAAATGGCTCGCGCCGATACCGAAAATAATAACCGGTACATTTTGTGCTTTAACCGCACTGATAATTCTCTTCATGCCCGGTGCAAGATAGAAGTTGTAGTCCGCTTTATTAAGCGCACCGCCCCATGAGTCAAAAATCTGAATGACACTTGCGCCCGCTTTAATTTGTGCTGTTAAGTAAGTAATACTCGTCTCAACAAGCTTATCCATTAATTTGAACCACAGTTTCGGGTTCGAATACATCATTGTTTTCGTACGGTGGTAATTTTTAGATGGTCCGCCTTCTATCATATAGCTCGCAACCGTAAACGGTGCGCCGCAGAATCCGATAAGGGGAACATTCAGTTTTTCCTGCGTTAAAATCTGGATTGCTTTGTAGACGTAGTCTAAATCTTTAAACGGGTCCAGTTCTCCAAGTTTTTCAACGTCTTGTTCAGTACGGACAGGGTTATGTATAACCGGTCCTACTCCGGACTTGATTTCAACATCAATACCGATTGGTGCAAGCGGTGTAATTATATCTTTATAAAGCACTGCCGCATCGACATTATAGTTATCTACAGGTGTAGCCGTGAGATAAGCAGTAAGTTCAGGTTGTTTTGTAATTTCAATTAAAGAATATTTTTCTTTAACTTTAAGATATTCAGGCTGCGAACGCCCAACCTGTCTCATAAACCAAACTGGTGTATGTTCTGTCTTTTCTCCGCGTGCTGCTCGAATGAGTGTATCATTAAACACAGTGGTACCCCCTAATATTTATATGTTCATACATTTACACATTTTATCACATTCTTTAGAACAATTATTAATTAGAGGCAAGTTGTCAAAAAAACGTACTATTTGAGAATTGTTTAACATTGTATTATTTCAGGTATATACTGATTAACATAACTAAACAAGAGGTGAAGCACAGTGTATTTACACGCAACTACCGGGACGATTGATTTTCTCTCTTCCCTTCAGGAAAAAAATCCTCATGTATCTATCAGTGCAAGAGGTCCGGAAGCAATTTTATATTATGAAGATAACAATGAAGATTCGATTTTCTCGACTAACATGACTTATAAAGTGCTGAATGAACAGGGCTCACTTGATGAAGAGCTGCCATTGTCTATGTTCTATGTACCTGCTGCAGGAGACGGCACGCATTCTTTAAGAGGACATTTAAGTGACCTCGCTGAAGAATTGAAAGCAGTTAACGGCGTTGTCTCATACAGAATCGGTATAAACACACGCGATGAGAATTACATCGTGCTGATTAAATGGGCAGACATGAGTATTTACAATGATTTCAAACACACTGATGTCTATGAAAAATATTTAACATCCGAATCATTGAAGAATTTCCGCAATGAAGAATCATTATTCGGAGATTATTTATCATCGAAGATTTACTACAATATTGATGACAATGAATATACTGAAGAAGAAAAAGAAGAACTCGGCGATTAATCGCTGAGTTCTCTTTCTTTTTTATAGATGGATTTTGATAATACTCTGTTTAACAGATAGCCCCACACCGGGAACCCGAGTGCAAAGAAAAACTGCGCCGGATGCGTCACAATGAACATCACTGCAAAAATCAGCGTAATAGCAAAGACGATTTTATGCGAGTATCTGATATAACTGTCCTGAATATACGTCCGGGACACCGGCCATACTTTTGGCCATAAGAGATATGCCTGGGCTGTATAAATCTGAGACATCTGCAGCACGATTAAATAAATGCCGAACAGACTGAATATGAGCGATACATACAAGTTGCCGATCCAGAACATAATAATAAAGAATAGTATTATAATGCGAAGTACAATCATCGGCAGATCATGGTCCCTCATAAATGAACGGTAGAATAAATATTCGTACATATATTTCTTATTGAACTTATCGGCTTTTGGCACCCAGAGGAGTACATCCAAAATGCGTCTTCTTTTAAATGCTTTGTCGATGCGCTTAACATTCGTAAACATACTGACGGTCTGATAGTACTGCTGCAGTGCTTCTTTTTCATACTGTACATAGTTCAGCCACGACAGTGTTTTAAATGAATTCTTCTTCATAATCACAGTAAATATAATAATAAACAGCAGCCCTGCAATAATAAAGAATGGATTAACGAGCACCAGCATCAGCGAAATAAAATTAATAAGTATTAAAGCTGAAGTGACTGTCCACTTTTTATAATCAGTATTAACCGACAGGCGTCTGATATTAAAGGCGCTGAAGTACAGTAAGACTGCCAGTAAAAAGAACAGT
>CANRKV010000127.1 GCA_947631305.1 uncultured Jeotgalicoccus sp. | reverse complement strand
CTCGGCAGTATGATTTCCACTTATATGAATGATGAGTTATATACGAATAAAATTCAGCGTCTTGGTATCGATAATGAATATATCGAACACGGTGATGTCGATCTGCTTCTCCGCGATATCGGCATTACTGCTGAGAATATTGCACTGCGTACTAAGAAACTGACAGGGGCATCTCATGAAGAAAATACGAATCGATGAATATATTTTTGAGCATTTCAATGTCGGATCAATTGATGATATAAAAAAATTGATTATGGCAGGCAAGGTGCTGAATAATAACGAACCTGTTTATAAAGCCTCTGATAAAATTGCGCCGGACAAAGCACATGTCAGATTTAAAAACGTGAAGCAGTTTGTCTCGCGCGGAGGCTTAAAATTAAAACATGCCATTGATTCTTTCGGTCTGGATGTCACTGATAAAGTAATGCTCGATATCGGTTCTTCAACAGGAGGATTTACCGACTGTGCACTGCAGCACGGCGCGAAACACGTCTATGCAGTTGATGTCGGAACGAATCAGCTCGCGTACCAGTTAAGAATCGACGAGCGTGTATCTGTTATGGAGCAGACGAATTTTAAAGAAACGGTCATCGAAAATTTCGAACCGCTGCCGGATGTCATCACGATTGATGTATCATTTACATCAATCGTGCCGATACTCCGCCATATAAAAGCGCTGTTCAGCCATAATATAGAAGTTGCAGCATTGATTAAGCCGCAATTTGAAAGTTATCTGGAAGAGCGGGAAGAAAGCGGCATTATTACGAACCCGGATACGCATTACCATGTGGTTCAGCGCGTACTGAAGGAATGCGAATTACTCGGCCTTAATATTTCTGCAATTGAACGTTCGCCTATTACCGGAACTAAAGGCAACATAGAATATTTATTCTATCTGACAAGTAAAGAAAGTGAATATGCATTAACAGACAAAGACATCAAAACCGTCGTATACGGTTGATGTCTTTTGTTTTTGCTATGCAAAGGAACTGCTGTATGATAGTATAATGAATAAATATTCAGCAATTCATTTATAAAGGGGGGATTTTAATGTCTAATAAATCAATCAGACAAATTAAAATCAGAGAAATCATTACCAATAACCGTATTGAGACACAGGAAGAGCTGGTCGACAAACTTATCGAACATAAGTTTAATGTGACACAGGCAACAGTTTCCAGAGATATTAAAGAGCTGCAGCTGATTAAAGTACCATCACCGGGCGGGGAATATGTATACAGCATGCCAAAAGACAGGCAGTACCATCCCTTAGAAAAACTCGGACGCTATCTGATGGACAGTTTCGTTAAATTGGACTTTACAGGCAATCTGCTCGTTTTGAAAACATTACCGGGTAACGCACAGTCAATCGGTGCGATTATCGACCAGCTTGAGTGGGAAGAAGTTGTCGGCACGATTTGCGGAGACGATACATGTTTGTTAATTTGCCGCGACGAAGAATCACAGCAATTAATTAAAGATCGTATTTTTAATCTTATTTAACCGGGGTGTTTAATGTGCTGCTCAGATTAAGTGTGCAGAATTTTGCCGTGCTTGAAAATATTGAATTGGATTTTTCCAGAGGAATGACCGTATTTACCGGTGAATCAGGTGCCGGTAAGTCAAAAATTATAGAAGCCATCAGCTACTTGGAAGGGCGCCGCGCATCTGCAGACGATATTCGTTACGGCAGCAGCGGCGCTGTCATTGAAGGTGTGTTTGATTTTCCTCTCAATGATAAACTGAGCAGCATGCTTAATTCTCTCGGTATAATAGAGGACGAATTATACATTGTCCGCCGCGAAGTGATGGCCAGCAGTAAAAGTTTAATTAAAATTAATAATCAAATGGTTACATTGAATAATTTAAAGCAGATTATGGAGCTTGTACTGTCGATCCATTCACAGTCATCACAAGCTGCTGTCCTGCAAAAAAGTGAACAGATTGAATATCTCGACCGGTATATCGGTCTCGGAAAAGAAAGTATTTTTACAGAATATCAGAAGCATTACGAAGCATATCAGTCGGTTAAAAAACGCATAGAAGAGCTTGAGTACAAAGACCGCAACCGTCTGACGCAGCTCGAGCTGCTAAAAATGCAGCACGCTGAAATCTCAGCGCTCGAGCTGAAAGAAGAGGAAGAGGAAGAGCTCGAAAATGAGCTTGAGTTTTTATCAAACTATGAAAGTATCCACGGTGCACTGAGTCAGATTAAAGCGCTGCTTGTCAGTGAATATCCGCCGCAGGGCATGCTGTATGATATTAATCAGTCGCTCGATACAGTAACCAAGTTCGACGAGTCATATACATCTTATAAAGATACGCTGATGGATGCATATTATCTTATAACAGAACTGAACACACACGTGTCGAATGATCTGTCATCGATTGACTACGATGCTGAACGTTTAAATTCTATTCAGGCAAGATTAAATCAGTTTAATCAGCTGAAGCGTAAATTTACGAAAACATATCCGGGGCTCATTGAATTCGAACAGGAACTGCAGGAAGACATCGATGACCTCGAGAATATTTCACAATCATTTACGAGACTGGAAGAAGAGCAGAAAGAGCTCTATGAGAAAATGGAGCAGTCTGCGATGAAGCTGCACAATTACCGCCGTGAACGGAAACATTTCTTAGAGAGCAAGCTCCGCCGCGAGCTGAGTGAACTCGAGATGCCGAACGTGCAGTTTGAAATCAGCTTAAAAGAATCTCATTTTAATACGCTCGGCTTCACCGATGTTGAATTTTTAATTGCGACAAACAAAGGAGAACCTTTAAAACCGATGAATAAAATTGCATCGGGCGGGGAAGTCTCCCGCGTGAGCCTTGCACTCCGTACAATCTTCTCGGAATTTGACAGTGATTCGCTGATTATATTTGATGAAATTGATACCGGGGTCAGCGGACAGGTTGCTGCACGCATGGTAGAGAAGATGAAGCTTTTATCGAAACAGCGGCAGGTCCTGGCGATTTCACATCTGCCTCAGGCTGCAGCAACAGCAGACCATCTGCTGCATGTGGAGAAAATTGTTGAAGGTGAACGTACGCATTCAACCGCATCATATTTAAATTACGAAGCTAAAATTGAAGAAATTGCGCGTATGATCAGCGGTTCTAAAATAACTGAAGCCGCACGGCTGAATGCTGCAGAATTACTAAAATCCAGTGAAGACTAATCTTCACTGGATTTTTCTGTTTGCTTCATAAAACGTTCCTGAGCACGTTTGTTTTTACGTTCGCGGTAGAGCAGGTATCCCCCGATAAACCATATTCCAAAAATAGTCATAATAAGACCGGCAAAAAATTGAAGTGCAGTATACGTAAACGGATCAATAACAATCCCGAATATACTGTCACGCATCAATTTTATTCCAACTCCCGCAATAATTCCGGGAATGACTAATATTATTAAAGCAATTATTTTCAGCATAGTAATTCTCCTAAAGTCATTTCTAAATTATATTATACAGCAAACTGCCGGAAGTAAAATTTATAATTTATGAAACATGTATGAAATAATGCGTTGTAATATTCTTAATTATTAAACATTTTTAATACGCTTTTCTTTTGCAATAATTAATTGTATGCTTTTTGTAAGGGCTTTCAAAAGAGGTCTGGCAAATGTATTTATCCGAAATATTGTATAATAATTCCGGGGAGGCGAATTCATGAATTTTGATGAAACATTACAGAGCAGTTTTAACACCGATGCATCAATTGCACTCGTCAGAGCGGGCTCAGAGGATCTGCTTGAGTTAGACCAAAAGTCAGCACTTGAACAAGGTATAAAATGGCATCTTTTTGATGATGAAAGAGTGCTGGCAGAAGCATTCAGCACAATGGAATTTGATTACAGCAAATATGGTGTAACAATCCATCACTGTACTGACGATGCTGCTTGTGCAGAAGAAGCAGGCAGGTTAATTTCATCGGGTGATGCAAACGTGCTGATGAAAGGACTTATCTCAACCGGTGTTATTTTAAAAGCAGTATTGAATAAAGAATTAAAATTACTGGACCGGAAACTTTTATCCCATGTTGCATTATTCAGTCTGCCGAATTACCATAAACCGGTCATTATAAGCGACGCTGCAATGAACATTGATCCGGATGCAGAAACTAAAATTAAAATAATAGAAAACACAATCACTGTCGCAGAAAAGCTCGGTATAAAAGAACCTAAAATTGCTTTGCTTTCTGCAGTCGAAAAAGTGAATGAAAAAATAGCTTCTACTGTCACAAATGATACAATAGTAGCAGGTCATAATTTTGAAAATGCAATTATCGACGGGCCGATGCAGTACGATTTGGCAATGTCAAAATCCGCTGCAGAGATTAAAGGATACGATTCACCTGTAGCAGGCGATGCAGATATACTTATTATGCCTCATATTGATGCAGGCAACATTCTGTACAAAGCATTGATCACTACAGCAGGCGCTCACGTTGCAGGCATAATTGCCGGACTGAAAGTTCCTTTCGTATTGACTTCACGTGCAGATTCAAAAGAAGAGAAGTATAATTCAATTAAATTAGCAATTAAAATGATGGAACACAATCAGGAGGATGTTTAATATGATTTTTACAGAAATGGAACAGGGCGATTACGAACAGCTGGTATTTTGCCAGGATAAAGCGAGCGGACTTAAAGCGATTATATGTATTCACGATACAACTCTCGGACCTGCTCTCGGCGGAATCAGATTCTGGAATTACGAACATGAAGAAGAAGCAATTACAGACGTACTCCGTCTTGCTAAAGGGATGACATATAAAAACGCAGCTGCAGGACTTAATCTCGGAGGCGGTAAAGCAGTCGTAATCGGCGATGCATCAAAAGATAAATCAGAAGCATTTTTCCGTTCTTTAGGGCGTTACATTAACAATCTTGGCGGACGCTACATCGCAGCAGAAGATGTCGGCACAACTGTTGAAGATATGGATTACATCTATCAGGAAACTGACTACGTATGCGGTGTCAGCGAAGCTTACGGTTCAAGCGGCAACCCGAGCCCGTTCACAGCACTTGGTCTTTTCGTTGCAAC
>CANRKV010000126.1 GCA_947631305.1 uncultured Jeotgalicoccus sp. | reverse complement strand
TATATTCAACGACATGCCCAGTACCAAAATCGACACCGAATTTCGCAATAATCGCTAAGATTAAATCTTTTGCAGTAACTCCGACACTTAAGTTTCCGTTAACTTTTACATTCATTGTTTTCGGTTTCGTCTGTGTTAAAGTCTGCGTTGCAAATACGTGCTCCACTTCACTCGTTCCAATACCAAAAGCAAGTGCTCCAAATGCACCGTGAGTCGATGTATGAGAGTCACCGCAGACAATTGTTTTTCCTGGCTGCGTTAAACCCAGCTGCGGTCCAATGACGTGAACAATCCCCTGATCCGGATGATACATATCTGCAAGTTTGACTCCAAATTCCTCACAGTTTTTCTTTAATGCATCCATCTGTTTTTGAGCAATTACATCTTGTGCATCTTCTCTATTTTTAGTCGGAACGTTGTGATCCATCGTTGCAAACGTTAAATCCGGACGGCGGACTTTTCTATTATTCAAGCGTAATCCTTCAAAAGCCTGAGGTGAAGTCACTTCATGGATTAAATGCTGATCGATGTAGAGTAAATCCGGTTTGCCTTCTTCTTGATGAACGACATGACGTTCCCAGATTTTTTCGATTATAGTTTTTTTCTGAACCATGTTAACCTTCTCCTTTAACTTTTTTATAGACAGCTAATAATTTTTTCAGTCATTTCCGTTGTAGATAACGTCGCTGCACCGTCAATTTTTAAATCTGCCGTTTTAAACCCTTCAGACAGTACCTGATTCACTGCTTTTTCTATCGCAGCTGATTCTTCGTGCAAATTAAATGAATATTTAAGCATCATGCCGACCGATAACATCATGCCGATTGGATTTGCTTTGTTTTCTCCTGCAATATCAGGTGCCGAACCGTGAATCGGTTCGAACAAACCTAATCCTGTCTCACTTAAACTCGCTGAGGGCAGTACACCGAGTGATCCTGTAATAACAGAAGCTTCATCGCTTAGAATATCTCCAAATAAGTTCTCTGTTACAATCACATCGAAATATGCAGGATTCGTAATCAGTTTCATCGCTGCTGCATCTACGAGTTCATGCTCTACCGTGACTTCAGGATATTCTTTACTGACTGTATTTACTATTTCACGCCACATTCGGCTCGATTCCAGCACGTTTGCCTTATCGACTGATGTTAAATGTTTACGTCGCGTCATCGCTGTATCAAATGCCGTGCGGACGATACGCTCAATTTCATCATGTGTATACGTTAATGTATCGACAACACTTCTGCCGCCGTCGCGTCTTTCACTCGGCTGACCAAAATACAGTCCGCCTGTCAATTCTCTGACAATCATTAAATCACTGCCGTGAACAATGTTTTGTTTTAGCGGTGATGATGCTTCCAGAGAATCAAATATAGTTACCGGCCGCAGATTCGCAAATAGATTAAAGTGTTTGCGGATTTTTAACAATCCCTGTTCCGGACGCGCTTTACTGTCAGCCCATTTCGGACCGCCGACAGCACCAAGCAGAATGGCGTCAGCCGATTCACATGCTTCGATTGTTTCTTTCGGCAGCGGATCATTGTACTTATCAATCGCAACCCCGCCGATATCTTTTGTCACAGCAGTAAACTCGTGATTAAATTTTTCTCCAACAGCTTTCAGCAGCGCTTCAGCTGATTTCATTATTTCCGGACCAATACCATCGCCGGGAAGTGTTACTATATGTTTTTTCATTGCCGATTCTCCCCTTTATGCATTTACATGTTCAGCAGCAGTTACCGCGTGTTCACTCATCAGATAGCGGTTTACCGCATTAATATATGCATTCGCCGATGCTGCGAGTACGTCCTGGGCCGTACCCCGTCCTGAAAACTGCTCGCCATTAATCTTAAGCTGCACGCGGGATTCTGCAAGTGCATCTTTCCCGCCGCCGACTGAGCTGAGCTGATAGTCGAGCAGGTTGGTCGATTCAGAAATAATTTCCTGAATTGCTTTGTACAATGCTTCGACACTTCCTGAACCTGTTACTTCATGTGACACCTGCTGACCTTCCGGTGTGACGACATCGATATGCGCTTTCGTCTGACCGTCCTGTTCGTAATTCACTTCAAAGTTTTCTAAAATATAACGCTCAATATTTGATGCATCTGTTTTAATTTCCATAATAATAGAGTAAATATCATCGTCGGTTACTTCTTTTTTATGATCTGTCAGCTCTTTAAAGTTTTTAAATGCTGCAGACAGCTCATCTTCAGTCAGTTCCACTTTGAATGATTTCACTTTATCTTTAAATGCATGACGCCCGGAATGTTTACCTAAGAACAGTGTATTTGCCGAATCTGCAGAAACGCCGACCAGTGCCGGAGAAATAATTTCATAAGTTTCCGTGTTCTTCAGCATACCGTCCTGATGAATTCCTGCTTCATGTGCATAAGCGTTGCGGCCGATAATTGCTTTGTTCGGCTGCACTGCCATACCTGTCAGTTTTGCAACAATATCACTTGAGCGTTTAATTTCCTGTAAATTTAAGTTTGTTGTATACGGATAAAAATCTCCCCGTATGTGTAATGCTACTGCAATTTCTTCCAATGCTGCATTTCCTGCACGTTCGCCGATACCGTTAATCGAACATTCTATTTGTGTGGCTCCATTTTCAATACCTGCCACCGAGTTTGCCACGGCCATGCCAAGATCATTATGACAATGCGTCGACAGAATCGCCTGGTCTATATTCGGTACATTCTCCGAGACATATTTGAACATCTCACCGTATTCTTTCGGAGTCGTGTAGCCGACCGTGTCAGGCAGATTAATAATTGTTGCACCCGCATCGATTACAGCTTCGATAATCTCAGCCAGGAACGGCAGCTCTGTACGCGAAGCATCTTCTGCTGACCATTCCACTTCATTAAACATAGTTTTCGAATACGTCACCATCTCCACAGATGTGTCGATGACTTTCTGCTTGTCCATCTTCAGCTTAAACTCCCGGTGAATCGGGCTCGTTGCAAGGAAAATATGAATTCTGGGATTCGGTGTGTTTTCAAGCGCCTCAAAGGCACGGTCAATATCGTGTTTTTTCGTTCTTGCAAGCGCCGTTACTGTCGAATCTTTAATCGTATCTGCAATGAGCTTCACCGCCTGGAAGTCACCTTCTGAAGAGGCAGGAAAGCCTGCTTCTATAACGTCAACACCGAGTCGTTCGAGCTGTTTTGCAATCTCCAGTTTTTCTTTTTTATTTAAATTGACTCCCGGTGACTGCTCACCGTCTCTCAGTGTTGTATCAAAAATTTTAATATTTGTTATATCAGTCATATAGACCTTCCTCTCTTCAGTTTTTATTTTATCTAATCGGGTTTTGAACAAATGGCATTAAGTCTCTTAATTCCTGACCGACTGCCGTGATTGGATGATTGTACTCACTGTTGTTAATTGCATTGTATTGAGGGCGTCCTGCCTGGTTTTCCAGGATCCACCCTTTAGCGAACTGGCCGTTTTGGATTTCTGTTAATACTTCGCCCATGCGTTCTTTCGTTTCTCCGTTAATAACACGCGGTCCGCTGACAAAGTCACCCCACTGTGCTGTATCTGAAATTGAGTAGCGCATGTTTTCCATACCGCCTTCATACATTAAGTCCACGATAAGTTTTAATTCGTGCAGACATTCAAAATATGCAACTTCCGGCTGGTAGCCCGCTTCAGTTAATGTTTCAAAACCTGCTTTAACGAGTGATGTCAGCCCGCCGCACAGTACTGCCTGTTCTCCGAATAAATCAGTTTCTGTTTCTTCCTGGAATGAAGTTTCAAGTACTCCGGCACGTGCAGCTCCGATTCCCTGAGCATATGCTTTAGCAACATCCGAAGCGTTTCCTGTTACATCCTGGAATACACCGAATAATGCAGGTACACCCGCTTCTTCCTGATACGTACGGCGTACTAAGTGTCCCGGTCCTTTCGGTGCAACTAAGAATACGTCAACATTTTCCGGTGGTACGATCTGGTTATAGTGAACGTTAAAGCCATGTGCGAAAGCTAATGAACTGTTTTCTTTTAAGTTATCTTTAATTTCCGCTTCGTACACTTTCTGCTGTCCTTCATCCGGCAGTAACACCATAGTCACATCAGCATCTTTAACCGCTTCGCCGACAGTTCTTACATCAAAGCCGTCTTCTTTCGCTTTGTCGTACGATTTACCTTTACGCAGACCAACGATTACACTGTGGCCTGAATCTCTTAAGTTTTGTGCATGTGCATGCCCCTGTGAACCGTATCCTACAATCGCTACTGTTTTCCCCTGTAAACTTCCTGTGTTGATATCTTTGTCATAATAAACTTTAGCCATAATTTAATTTCTCCCTTTTATATATATTTTTTTAAACACTGAGTGTTTTTAAATCCTGTATGTTTTTCTGCTGTCCGCGTCTGAATGCTGTAACACCCGTGCGGGATAAATCTTTCAATCCGTAAGGTGTCAGCAGTTCAATTAATGCATCCACCTTATCCGGTTTTCCTGTTACTTCTATAATGAGTGAGTTTCTTGAAACATCGAGCACCCTTGCCCTGAACGGTTCGATAATACTCTGGATTTCACTTCTCGATGTACTGTTCGCCCCGACTTTAATCAGAGCGAGTTCCCTCGAGACAATTTTTGAATCGGTAATATCATCTACTTTCAGGATGTCGATTTGTTTATGCAGCTGTTTGGTCAGCTGTTCCGAGCTTTTATCGTTTGTAATATCGACGACAATTGTCATCTTTGATATGCCATCGGCTTCCGAAGCGCCGACTGTAATACTTTCGATATTAAATCCTCTTTTGGCAAGCATTCCTGTTACTCTGTTCAGCACACCGCTTGAATTTTGCACTGTCATTGTGATTACTCGCTGCATTCTCTCACTCCTATCATTTCGTGATTTCCTTTTCCTGCCGGCACCATCGGATATACAAGATCAAGTTTTACAACTCTCGCATCGATCAATACCGGTTCATCTGAAGTCAGTGCTTCTTTCAGTTCTGCTGATACTTCATCTTCCTGTGTATATCTGAATGATTTCACACCAAAGCTCTCACCAAGTTTTACAAAATCCGGATTCGTCTGCATCAATGAT
>CANRKV010000125.1 GCA_947631305.1 uncultured Jeotgalicoccus sp. | reverse complement strand
TTTTGCGATTCCGATAATAACGAGCGCCCAGCTGATTAAGAACATTAATCCGCCAATCGGTGTTACTGCACCAAGGATTGAAATGCCTGAGATTGCCAGCACCATAAGCGATCCTGTAAAGAAGACGATTCCTGCTGTCATGAACCATCCGGCTGCTACTAGGAATTGTGCGCCTGTAACCTGAATTAAAATTCCGATCGCAATAAGTCCAAGGGCATGGTAGAACTGATACTTAACTGCAGTTTCCCACACACCAAGGTAGTGTTCACTGAGTTTGCCTTCCAGTAAATGCGCACCGAATGCGCCGCATGCGACTGCAATAAATGCATTGACTGCACCTAATATAATAAATAATTTCATGTGATTAATTTACCCCGCTTTAATTTCTGTTTTTAATAAAAATAAGATACAGCGAACTTGAATAAAGTATAAGACTAAAAATCAGCAGCCATCCGCCGAACTTTAATATTTGAACCTGAGGCACATACACGAGACCTGCGAACAGCAGTGCCAATGAAATATACCTGATATATTTCAGCGCTTTATTCCATGGTTCTTTATGTTCTTCACGCAACTTTTCTCTATACCTGCCGAGCACAAACGACAGAATGAAAAACGCTGTACCAACGATGATGAATACTAACATTAAGTGAAACGACCTCCATTAAAAATCAAAAATATCTTTGCCGTTACCGTCATCATCCTCGTCTGCCGCAGTTTTTGCAATAGGGGCACGGTGTATTGTCACATTTTCTTCTAATTTAGTTTCCGTCACCGGGTCTTTATCGTGTGAATCTGACAGCAGCTCAAGCAGCCTCTGCATAGCATAAGCATGCTTTTCCACATCGATGCCCGCTTCTATAAAGCTCAGTTCGTTTTTTAACTCCGCAGCAATCCGCTTATTCATGCTGTTCGCTCCAATCTATTGCACCGCGTCCGACCGATTCCAAATAGTCATTTGTCTGGCTGAACGGTTTCGACCCGAAGAAGCCTCTGTAAGATGATAAGGGACTCGGGTGCACCGACGTAATAATTTTATGCTTATCTGTATCGATTAATTTAATTTTCTGCTGTGCCGGTTTCCCCCACAGGATAAAAACCACATGCTCGTGATTTTCAGAAATCGTGCGGATTATATCATCCGTAAACTGCTCCCAGCCAAGTCCCCGGTGCGAGTTTGCATCGCCTGCATCCACTGTCAGTACTGTGTTTAATAATAAGACACCTTCGCGCGCCCAGTCTGATAAATTGCCGGTCGTTCTCACAATTCCGAGGTCGCTTTCAAGTTCCTTATATATATTTCTGAGTGACGGCGGAATTTTAATACCTTCATTCACTGAAAATGCGAGCCCGTGTGACTGGCCTTTCCCGTGATACGGATCCTGTCCCAAAACTACGGCTTTAATACCGTTGAACGGCGTTAATTCAAATGCAGTGTACACCTGTTCTTCAGGCGGATATACTTCACCGTTTCTGTAGCGTTTATTTAACGTCTGTCTCATCGTCGTAAAATCGTGATTATTTGTAATGTCCCGGAAGATTTCTTCCCAGTTTAAATGAGCCATTTTTTAACGCACCTCCATACTGAAATTTCATTATATCATCGTTGTAAGCAATGCTCTAGAATTACACGGCTAATTATAGTAAAATGACAATATCTATCAGTAGAATTAGGGGGCAATATTATGGCACTTGCAAGAACGTTAACTATAGCCGGTACAGATGTGAGCGGAGGCGCTGGAATCGCAGCAGATTTAAAAGCTTTCCAGGAGCACGAAACATACGGCTTCAGTGTATTAACAACTGTAGTATCTATGGAACCATCAACTTGGTCTCACCGCGTGAGCCCGATCCCAATAGAAGATGTTAAAAACCAGCTCGAAACAGCATTAACTTTAAATCCCGATGTAATTAAAACGGGTATGCTGCCTTCAGAAGAAGTTGTAGAACTTTCGAAGGAAGCATTTTTAAACTCAAACGCGAAACATTTCGTCGTTGACCCGGTCATGGTCTGTAAAGGTGACGATGAAGTTTTAAACCCGGGGCTTGTTGAATCAATGATTGAAAACCTGATTCCGCATGCAACGGTTGTGACACCGAATTTAGTTGAAGCAGGACATCTTGCGGGCGTTAAAACACCGCGAACGCTTGATGAAATTAAAGAAGCGGCTAAATTAATTCACGCTAAAGGTGCAAACTACGTTGTCGTTAAAGGCGGCACGGGCATCGAAGGCGATTCGGCTATCGACGTATTTTACGATGGCAGTGAACTTCATCTTCTTGAATCTAAGAAATTCGATACTGCATTTAACCACGGTGCAGGCTGTACATTCGCCGCATCGATCGCAGCCAACCTCGCAAATGGCAAAGAGCCGCTTGAAGCTGTTCAGCTTGCGAAGGCTTTCGTTACCAGCGCAATTAAAAATGGCTGGCAGATGAACGAGCATGTCGGCGTTGTCAGACACGGTGCGTATAATTCAGTCGAAAAAATCGAAGTTGTAGATAAAGTATTGAACTAAGAGATAGCTTGCTATCTCTTTTAATGTGTAATAGATATTATGAATATAGGAGTTTTCTGTTCATGGAAATGAAAAAAATAGTAAAGCAGGATGTCCAAAAAGTCTTAACAGGATTCGAAAATACACCAGTCTACTTACACGTTGAAATTACAAGCGGCATGTATGCCAGTCATTTGGATGATAACGTCTTTAACGCCGGTACATTCCTCCGCAATATTCAGGTGGAATTCATTCACGCGACAATCCGCGGCGGCAACCGCTCAAAAGAGCACCGCGTCGGATTAAAGCTCGACAATGGCGGCTGGGTTTATGTTCTCGGTTTAACGCATTATATCGAAGGCGAAAACGGGGAGTTTATCATGCACGGCTTTAATGCTGAGGGCAAGCTCGCTTCGGCACTTGAAATTTCAACACAACCATTCTTTAAGTAGGAGGAAATCACATGGATTTTTCACAGGAAAATCACGTTCTTGTTGTTTTCCCGCACCCCGATGATGAAGCATTCGGTGTCAGCGGAACAATAATGAAATACAGAGAGAAAAAAGTGCCTGTCACTTATGCATGCCTGACATTCGGCGATATGGGCCGGAACCTCGGCTACCCGCCGTTTGCAACACGCGAGTCGCTGCACTCAATCCGTAAAGCCGAAGTCGAAGAATCAGCACGTATTATGGGCATTGATGATCTCCGCCTGCTCGGATTCAGAGACAAGACTCTCGAGTTCGAAGAACATGGTAAACTAAAAGGCGTTATTACCGATTTAATCGAAGAACTTCAGCCAACACGAATTATTACGTTCTATCCCGGCTACTCAGTACACCCCGATCACGAGGCCACTGCAGATGCTGTTATAGAATCCCTGGCTGATATGCCGAAAGATAAACGTCCGGCACTTCAGCTTGTTGCCTTTGATAACCGTACTTTCGATGATCTCGGCGAACCGGATATCGTCATCGATATTGACGGCTTTACCGATCGGAAACTTGATGTCATGGCAGCCCATCGTTCACAAACCGGCAAATTGCTCGAAGACCTTGCGGCGGATACACAGCAGGGCGACGATGCACGGAACCGATGGATGAGATACGAGAACTTTTACAGTTACGAAATTGACTAAGGAGCATTATAAATGGAAGAATTTGACTTGACGACGCGAGAAGGTCGTTTTAAACATTTTGGTTCAGTAGATCCTGTTGAAGGCACTAAGCCAAAAAATAAAGAAGATATGGCAGATTTACAAAACTCACGTAAAGACTTCCTTTTTGAAGTCGACTCTGTCGGCATTAATAATTTAACTTACCCTGTAGTTATCGGTGATTTCCAGTCAGTTGGGAATTTCGAGCTGGCGACCAGTCTCGAAAAAGATGAAAAAGGTATCAACATGAGCCGTTTAATCGAATCACTCGAAACTGTAAATAACGGCGGCGTACCGCTCGATTTCGATACGTTAAAAGAACTCCTGTCGAAACTTCGCGGCCGCATGGATCAAAACTCAGCAGAATTAACTGTCGACGGTAAATGGTTCTTTAACAAACCATCGCCGGGTACAGGTCTGAACGCTATTGCCAACGCAGATGTTATCTACTCAGCAGCATTTGACGGTAAATCATTTACACGCAAACAATTCGGCATGACGGCACAAGTTACTACACTGTGCCCATGCTCAAAAGAAATCAGTGAATACAGCGCACACAACCAGCGCGGCAACGTTAAAGTTTTAATCGATATCGATGACAGTGTTGAGCTCCCTGCAACGTATAAGGAAGACTTATACGAAGTACTCGAAATCAATGCATCAAGTCAGCTCTATCCGATTCTAAAACGCACAGACGAGAAAATGGTTACAGAACGCGCATACGAAAACCCGCGCTTCGTTGAAGACCTGATCCGTTTAGTCGCATACGACTTAGTCGAACTCGACTGGGTTAAAGGCTTCGAACTCGAATGCCGCAACGAAGAAAGCATCCACCAGCACGATGCATTCAGCCGTTTGAAATATCAGAAATAGTTACGGAGACCGAAACCTTTGAGTTTCGGTCTTTTTTTGTGTGTTTGGTGATGGTTGCTGTGGCGATTATACTGTTTTATATTCAGACGGGTCCGATGTAAACCCGTTCATACAACTGCAAATCGCAATCTGGTCCGATGAGATTCACGCCCACTGTCAGATGTTTATAATTGCTCTCAAGTACTCATAATTTTGTCTTTATACCGTTGAGTTTTCCTAATTTGCGTTAGAACTTCAACCGCATCTTTATTTTTAAGTTTATACGTCATTTTCTTTCCAACCTTAACAGCATCGCAATGTTTCATCATTATTGCGTAAACTGTAGTTCTACTTAGCTGATTATCAATAAAATGTAAAAGTGCTGATCTCGTCATCGGATGATTTTGAAATAAAATTTGATAATCATTCATCGCTCTGAATAAGTGTGTTTCACTGCTTTCTACAGTATCGCAATGATTGCACTTCAACTGAAAACGGCCTTTAGTCAAATCAAAACTATTACATTGACCGCAATAAAAACCGCGTCGCAGCTCAAATATATCAGCATATTCTTTAAA